>DATEJC010000101.1:0-13639 GCA_035278345.1 Bradyrhizobium sp.
CCCGCTCCCGCCGGCGAACGGTATACTGACGTTATTCGATCACTTCATCGGCGAGTGCCGCCAGGGTTGGCGGCACCTCAAGACCGATGGCCCTGGCGGTCTTGAGGTTGATAACAAACGGAAAGCGAGTGGGCTGTTCAAACGGAATATCGGCCGGCCGCTTGCCGTTGAAGATCTGGGCAACGAAATCGCCGGCGCGCTCGAACATTTCCCCGCGATCGGCGCCATACGACATCAAGCCACCGTCGCGAGCGAACTGCTGCTCTTCGTAAATGGCGGGGATGCGCTTGGCGGCTGCATAGTCAATGACCCGCTTGCGATTGAGAACCGTAAGAACGTCTGAAACCATGAGGATGGCATCGGGCCGGTCACGATCCATCGCTTCGAACACTCCGTCGAAATCGTCAGGCTCGCGCACGCCCAGGGCTTGAACCTTGACGCCCAGCACCTCCGCAGCCTTCGCGGATGCTTCATAGCGCAATGACATTCCAAGGTCGTCCCGATTCCAGATCATGGCGACGCTGCGCATGTTGGGCAGCAGATGCTTGAGCAGCGAAAGCCGCTTCCTCGACATGGCCGCCGCGTCATCCGAAATGCCGGTCACGTTGCCGCCAGGGCGCGCCAGGCTATCCACCAGACCTGTCGCAACAGGGTCCCCCGCGCCAGAAGCGATGACGACCGAAATGCCGGAGGCCTTGGCAGCTAGCGCGGCCCTGTAACCGATGGTGACGATGACCTCGACGTTGGCGGCCTTCAACTCCTCCATCATGCGAGGAAGTTCGGAGTTTTGTCCCCTTGCGCCGCGGGCCTCAAGCGTGAGGTTTTTCCCGAGCGCGTAACCGTGTTCTGCAAGTGCGCGAACAAGGGTCGTGCCCTCCGGGCTTTTCTCGTCGCGGGGAAATGACGGGGAAAGTGTGCCGAGATGATGAACCTTGGCAATCTGACAGAGGGCGGCCCCCGGACGCGCCAGCACTGCCCCTGACATCAGCGCCATGAACTCTCGCCGCCGCATGTGCCCTCCGGCAGTATGCTCCGCCTGCAATCTAGCACTTTGCCGATAACAGGCATCGGAAATTGTTGCCCGGCACGCAATCGCCGAATGGCCGCTTCGGGTCTTGGTCGTGTAAAAACGGCGCACAGCCAGGGTCAGAAGCCGACATCGGCAGCAGTTCCAAATCCATGGCCAAGGACCAACGCGAACGTCAGGCGAGCCTCAATGTACCCGAAGTATGCCAGGCAACTGCGTCTTCGAGGCGGTCGTCGCCCCAAAAGAGTTCGCCGCGCGTCACAAAGGTTGGCGCCCCGAATATTTTCAGCTGCCGCGCTTCCGCGGTGGCAGCATCCAATGCACGACCGATCGACTCGTGGCTTGCTGCAGGAATTATGCGGCCCGGGTCCTGCCCGATCTCGCGCAAGCTCTCCGAGAGATTGGGTTCGGCGCCAGCCTCCTCGCCATCCACGAACCAGCGGCGATAGGTAGCCCGAACATAATCGGCACACCACCCCTCCGACTCCCCGAGCACCGCGACCCGGTTGGCGAGTTCGAGATTCTTCAACGGATACGGCGCAGGCACATGGCTTGGTAAGCCATACTTTGACGCCCGCCGCTCGACATCCCTCCACATATACGCGAGCTTGATTGGCTTGGTCGCAAAAGGAATGTTGCTCATCTCATGCATGATCGCCCGCACATTGAATGGACGCCAACGGAACTGGATTCCAGTAGCCGCCTCAACTTGAGGCAGTCGCGACACAGTCAGATACGTGTAGGTGCTTCCAACCATGAACCAGAAATCAATCGTGTTGCCTGATGACATCGCACCGCTCCCGAAGCCCATCGTTGGACACAGACCGAGCCGAACTGCTGGTCAATGCATTCAACTCCGGGTCGCGGCTGGAAGCTAGCCTACGGATGAGGGGCCGAGCATGGCCATCGCCGGTCCCGTCGGGGCAGTTTGTCACAGTTCGATGGTCCGACAGGAGAAACCCGGATCGCATCGTCGCGCCCTCCTTGACGGTGCAGTGCAACTACGAAAACCTGCCCCTTCCGGGGGCTGATTGCACTGCTCCGCTTTTGCGGGGCGGAAATCGACGGGCCCTTACCCGAAAGTCGACCGTTGCCGGAAGCGGCACGTCTATTGCTTCCGGGCAGTATGCGTGCGAGGGGAAGGACCAATCATGATCCGCGTGTGGCTCGATCGGCTCTATTTGTTTTCCGGCTATCTCGCCGGGCTTTTTCTCATTGCGATCTTCGTGCTGATGATGGTGCTGTCGGCGGGCCGGCCGCTCGGCATCAATATTCCCGCGGGCGACGACTTCATCTCCTGGTGCATGGCGGCGACGGCCTTCCTGGGCCTGGCGCACACCTTCAAGCACGGCGAGATGATCCGCGTCGGCCTCCTGATCGACCGTCTCGGCGAGAAGACGCGTCATTATGTCGAGATCACAGCCCTCCTCATCGGCGTCGGCTTCATCGGCTTCTTTGCCTGGCACGCCGCCGTCATGACCTGGCAATCCCTCAAGTTTCACGACATCTCGCAGGGCGTGATCGCAGTGCCGCTGTGGATCCCGCAGCTCGGCTATAGCGGAGGGCTCGTCATTCTCTGCATCGCATTCGTCGACGAGCTGATCCATGTGCTGCGCGGCAACCCGCCGCGCTACGAACTGCCGCCGCCCACCAGCGCCGAAGAGATCGTCGAGCGCGCCGTGCAGAGCGGGGTCTGACATGGATCTGCTCGCGATCGCCGCGATCCTGCTCGGATTTCTCGCGCTGCTGCTGGGCGCCGGCGTCTGGATCGCGGTCGCGCTGATGGCGACCGGATGGGCCGGCATGCAATTCGCCGGCGGCAATATTCCGGCAGGCAGCGTGCTGGCAACGACGGTGTGGGGCAACAGCGCCTCGTGGTCGCTCGCCGCGCTGCCGCTTTTCATCTGGATGGGCGAGATTCTGTTTCGCACGCGGCTGTCGGAAGAGATGTTCCGCGGCTTTGCGCCGTGGCTGAACTGGCTGCCGGGGCGGTTGATGCACGTCAATGTGCTGGCCTGCGGCGTTTTCGGCTCGGTGTCGGGATCGTCGGCCGCGACCTGCGCCACCGTCGCCAAGATCGCCCTGCCGGAGCTGAAGAAGCGCGGCTATGACGAGAACATGAGTCTCGGCTCGCTGGCCGGCGCGGGCACGCTCGGCATTCTCATTCCGCCGTCGATCACCATGGTGGTCTACGCCGTGCAGGCCAACGTCTCCATCATCCAGGTCTTCCTCGCCGGCTTTCTGCCGGGCTTCCTGGTGATGGCGCTCTATTCTGGCTACATCACGATCTGGTCGCTGGCCAACCCCAAGCGGACGCCGCCGGCCGAGCCGGCGATGAGCCTGCGCCAACGCATCGCGGAATCGCTCAACCTCATTCCCTGCCTGCTGCTGATCGTCTTCGTGTTCCTGTCGCTCTTGATGGGCTGGGCGACGGCGACGGAATGCGCGGCCTGGGGCGTATTGGGCTCGCTTGCGATCGCATGGTGGCAGGGCGCGCTCAGCTGGGAATCTTTCTGGGCCAGCGTAATGGGCGCAACGCGCGTCAATTGCATGATCCTGCTGATCCTTGCGGGCGCCTCCTACATGGGCACGTCGATGGCCTATACCGGCATCCCGATGGCACTGGCGAGCTGGGTCAACAGCCTGCAGCTCAGCCCCTACGCGCTGATCGCCGCGCTCACCGTGATGTACATCGTGCTCGGCACGGCGCTCGACGGCATCTCCATGATCGTGCTCACCACCGCCATCGTCATCCCGATGGTAAAGCAGGCCGGCTTCGACCTGGTCTGGTTCGGCATCTTCCTGGTGCTGGTGGTGGAGATGGCGGAAGTCTCGCCGCCGGTCGGCTTCAATCTGTTCGTGCTGCAGACCATGAGCGGCAAGGATTCGAATACGGTTGCGAAAGCGGCTCTGCCGTTCTTCTTCCTGCTCGTTCTGGCGGTTGCTATCATCACGGTGTTTCCTTCCATCGTGATGGTGCTGCCGCAGATGGCGTTCCCTGGCTAGAGAGAGGTGTTGTGATGTTAAGACTTGTGAAGACGTGCGCGATGGCCGCCTGCGTTGCGGTACTTGCCGTTCCCGCGATGGCGCAGACCAAATGGAATCTTCCGGCGGCGTATCCGGCGGACAATCCGCACTCGGTGAACCTGATCGCGTTCGCCAAGGACGTTGCCACGGCGACCGGCGACAAGCTGCAGATCACCGTGCATCCGGCGGCATCCCTGTTCAAGGCGCCGGAGATCAAGCGCGCGGTCGCCACCGGCCAGGCGCAGGCCGGTGAAGTCCTGATCTCGCTGCACGAGAACGAGGATCCGCTGTTCGGCGTCGATGTGGTTCCGTTCCTGGCGACGAGCTATCCAGCGGCCAAGAAGCTGTGGCTGGCCTCGAAGCCGGCGATCGAGAAGAAGCTCGCCTCGCAAGGATTGATGCTGCTGTTCGCGGTGCCGTGGGGGCCGCAGGGCATCTATGCCAAGAAGGACCTCAACACCATCGAGGACATGAAGGGCCTGAAATTCCGCGCCTACAATGTCGGGACCTCGCGCATTGCCGAACTGGTCGGCGCGCAGCCCGTCACCATTCAGGCCGCGGAATTGCCGCAGGCGCTGGCGACCGGCGTGGTCAATTCGTTCATTACCTCGGGCTCGACCGGCTACGACAGCAAGGCCTGGGAGACCATGACGCACTTCTACGACACGCAGGCCTGGATTCCGAAGAACGTCACCTTCGTCAACAAGGCGGCGTTCGACGCGCTCGACAAGCCGACGCAGGAGGCTGTCCTGAAAGCCGCTGCCGTTGCCGAAGATCGCGGCTGGAAGCTCGCGGAAGAAAAGGCCAAGTGGTATCTCGATCAGCTCAAGGCCAACAAGATGCAGGTTCTGCCGCCGCCGCCCGCGCTGAAGACCGGTCTCGAGAAGATCGGCGATCAGCTGACGGCCGACTGGTCAAAGAAGGCCGGCGCCGACGGCGAAGCCGTGATCGCGGCCTACAAGAAGTAAGGCGAGCGTCGCGTTATCATCGCGTCGCGGCGTATCATCGTAGCTGGCGCAAGTGAGGGACGCGGCAGCGGATGGTTTCCTCCCCCCTTGCGGGGGAGGATTAGGGAGAGGCGTACCGCGCGCACCGAACGCCGAGTCCGGGTCGTTGCTCTCATCCGTTCAATCGGCTAGGTGAGCACACCTGCAAAGCGTCAACAGAGTGATCCATAATGGCTGAAGCCGATCTCGACGTCGTCATCCGGCAAACCGCAAAAATCCAGAGCAAGAGCCTGATGGCCGCCGTCAAGAAGCGGCGCGACCAGATCATGGCCCGCGCCGCCAAGGCCAAGGACAAAGAAGGGCGCGATCAATTGCGAACGATCGCCAGGAACACCATGGAGCTTGGCGCGGCCGCGGCGAGACGGCTGCAGAACTCGGCCGAGATCGCCGCCGATGCCTACGCCCGCGCCATCCGCCACGCCGCCGAGGAAGCGGCGAAGAAGGCGGCGGCAAAGCCGAAGAAAGCCTCCGGGAAGAAAGGCAAGAAAGTTGCAACGACCTCTGTTGCAAGGAGCGCCGCCGTGTAGGTCGGCACGGCGCCGCTTGCTCGCGCTTATTGGCGGCCCAGGCACCTGCAGCACTTGAACAGCTCCGCGCTGTCAGAATCTGACTTTCCTGTCAGAAACAAACTCATTTGTCATTGAAGCTTTTGGAACGTTGCGTGCTCTAAGCATTTCGTCTTGCGCGCCGCGTCCGCGCTTCACCGGGACCGGCTCCAGCGCGAAGACCTGTGCCAAAGCCGAGACTGACGCTCAGGTGACGGTTGCGGGAGAGCGTTGGTCATCAGTGCTCAACATCATCTTGAGACAGGAGTCAGAGATGAAATACCTCATGGCATCCCTCGCCGTCAGTGCTTGCCTCGTGATCCCTTCGGCCGCGCTTGCCGCGAATGCACATCTGGTGACGGGCCAAAAAGGACAACCCGGCTCGAACCACGGCATTTCGTGTAATACGGGCAGTGTCGGCCCCGGGCCGGGAGGGTCGGTCAATGCCAACGGCTCACCGTTCAATACCGCGGTCAACAAGACCTACGCCGGAAATCCAGGTAATCCGACCGGGCCGGGCGGCACGTCAAACGCCAATACTGCGCACGCGGTTTCGCAATATGACGTAGCCTGCTTCCAGCAGACGCCGTAGCAGAGAGCAGCTCTGCTTCGACCGGGTTTTCCTAACCGGGGCCGACGAAAGCGTTCTCCGTGCGCTCCGAAGACGCCTCTGGCGCGAACGGACCTTCGCTTGCCGGTTGGCGGCCCGCCCGTGACCGATATACCGGTCGAACCGTTCCGCCGTAGCGACAGGAAGAGGGCAACATGCGCCTCGCCATTGCGGCTGTTCTCGTCGGCGCGCTCATGGTCGGGCTTGGCTATCCCTATGGCCCGGGCGGCCCGGCTCCGGCCTTCATCACCGCCGCGATCGAGCGCGGCAATATCACCACTGAGGTAAGAGCGAACGGCACCGTCGAAGCAGTCGTTACCGTCGATGTCAGCTCGCAACTATCCGGACGCATCGCCAACGTGTTCGTTGGCTTCAATGATCCGGTCGTGGCCGGCCAGCCAATTGCGCAGCTTGATCAGGAGATCTTCCTCGCCCGCGTGAACGAGGCGAGAGCCGCGCTGCGCGTGGCCAGGGCGGCGGCGCAGCTGCAAGAGGCCGCGTTCGAACGAGCGAAAATCGCGGTGGAGAACGCGCGGACCGCCGAAAGGTTGGCAGAGGCGCAATCCACCTCCATCAAGGCGAAGCAAGACGAAGTCGAGAGGGAGCTGCAGCGAAAGATCCAGCTGGCGCGCACCGGAAGCGGCACCGAACAGGATCTGACCCGGACGCAGGCGCAGCGCGACGCCGGAAACGCCGACCTGCGCGCCTCCATCGAGCAGATTCGGATGAAAACCGAGGCGATTGCAATCGCGGAGGCGGAACGGCAAATGGCGGAAGCCAATTTGGAGAACACGCAAGCCGTCATCGAGCAAAAGCAGGCCACGCTGGAACAGGCGCAACTCGACCTCGATCGTACCGTGGTCCGTGCCCCGATCGATGGCGTCATCATCAAACGTGACATCAATCCCGGACAGACCGTCGCCGTCAGCCTCGAAGCGAAGACATTGTTCCAGATAGCTGGCGATCTGCATGCGATGGAGGTGCACGGGAAGATCGACGAGGCCGACGTCGGACAGTTGCAGACAGGCCAGACGGCGCAGTTCACGGTTGACGCCTATCCGGATCGGACCTTCGGCGGACAGGTACTGCAAATCCGGAAGTCTCCCGAGGTTGTCCAGAATGTCGTGACCTACACGACGATCATCTCTGCACCCAATCCCGAGCTGTTGCTCTTGCCCGGAATGACCGCGCAGCTGCGCATCATGGTCAAGGACAGCGGCGATGTTCTCAAGATACCCGGTCAGGCGCTGCGTTTCCGGCCCGTCGATGCTGCCGGTCCGGACAACAAGGGCCAGGTCGCCACGTCGAAGGGATCGGCCACCGTGTGGGTGGTCGATGGCGACGGTCGACCAGAACCGGTCGCCATAAAACTGGGTGCGAGCGATGACAGCGGCGCAGCCCTGCTGGAAGGCCACCTGACGGAGGGCCAGCAGGTGATCACGGGTATTGCCGGTTCGCAGAGCCGCCGAAACTATTTCGGAGTCCGGCTGGGATTCTAGGATGCCGCCACTGGTCCAAACGATGGAGCTTTCGAAATACTATCCGTCGGGAGGAGATCTCGTTCGGGCGGTGCACGACGTGTCGGTTTCGATCGCCCGCGGCGAGTTTGTTGCGGTGTGCGGCCGCTCGGGTTCGGGAAAGTCGACCTTGCTGAATCTGCTCGGTCTCCTCGAGCGGCCGGATCGCGGCGAGTACGCATTGAGTGGACGGCCCGTCGCAATGCTGAACGACAGCGTCCGCGCCGGGATCAGGGGGCGAGACATCGGCTTCATATTCCAGATCCCGGCTCTCGTTCCGCGAACCAGCGCAGTGGAGAATGTCGAACTGCCTCTCATCTATGCGGGGTTTTCCCGCAGGGAACGCCGGGCCAGAGCGCTGGAGGCGCTGAACCACGTCGGATTGGCCCATCGCCGCCATCATTGGCCGAATCAGCTTTCCGGCGGAGAGCAACAGCGCGTCGTCGTTGCCCGCGCGATGGTCAATGACCCGACGCTCATTTTGGCAGACGAGCCGACGGGCGCACTGGACAGCGCGACAAGCGACCAGATTATCTCGCTGTTCGAAGAATTGCATCGCGACGGCCGCACGATCATCATCGTTACCCATGCGGCAGAGGTGGCAGCTCGCGCACAACGGCGGCTCACCCTGCAAGACGGCGAGATCGTCGAAGACGATGGGGCAGCGGCCGCGTGTTCTCCTCCATCGATCCCGTACCCGAGGCGCGTGCGATGAGTCCCATGGAAGATCTGCTCATTGCCACACGGGCGCTTCGGGTGAACAAGCTGAGAAGCGCGCTGACCGCGCTTGGTCTCGTGGTCGGCGTTTCGGCCGTCGTTTGCATGGTCTCGCTTGGCGCCGGCGCGAGAGCGGAAGTGTCTGAGACCATGCGAACGCTTGGCGCCAATCTTCTCCTGATATGGCCCGGGGCCAAAACCAATTCCAGCGGGGTGAGACTCGAAGCCGGAACACAGCCAACGTTGACGGAAGAGGATGCCGCAGCGATCCGACGCGATCTCACAGGCATACACGTTGCGGCGCCGTTGCTGTCACGCACGATGCCGCTTGTCGCCGGAAGCAGAAACTGGAAGACGCTGGTTGCCGGAATCACGTCCGATTACCTCATCGCGCGCGAATGGACGATCGTGGCCGGCCGCTCCTTCAACGGCGCCGAGGTCGCATCAGGAGCCAAAGTCGCCATCGTTGGATCAGTCATATCTGCAGAACTGTTCGACGCGCGTCCGGCGGTCGGAGAAACATTCCGGATTGGCGACGTGCCCTTTACCGTGATTGGCGTGCTGGACAGCAAGGGCATTGGGGCGGCTGGCCGCAGTCAGGACGACGTTGTCTTCGTTCCAATCTCGACCGCAAGGAGTCGTGTGGTTGGCTCGGTGCACGGCACGACGCGTCAGGCTCTGGATTTCATCGCCGTGAAGCTTTCGGATGCCGCTGAAAGATCAGTGATGGAGAGCGATATCGACACCCTGCTTCGGCAGCGACACCATATTCGCGCTGATGCGCTCAGCGATTTCAGAATCGACAACCCGGCGGACGTTCTCGTCGCGCGGAAAGCGGCGGTACAGACCCTGGGAATTCTGCTGATAGCGGTCGCGTCGGTTTCGCTCGTTGTCGGCGGTATCAGCATCATGAACATCATGCTGGTTTCCGTGACAGAACGGACGCGCGAAATCGGTTTGCGCATGGCCGTCGGAGCGACGCGTGGCGATATCCAGCGGCAGTTCCTCGTCGAGTCTGCCGCTTTGGCGCTCATGGGAGGCCTGATCGGTGCTGTGATTGGGGTTGCCGCAGCCATCGCGATTGCGTGGAAGGCTGGCTGGCCCGTCCTGATCAGCCCTTGGGCGATTATCGTCGCCTGCTGCTTTGCCGGCCTGATCGGAATTGCGTTTGGCGTTTATCCTGCGCAGCGAGCGGCCCGGCTCGATCCAATTGTCGCGCTGCGCTTCGAGTAGCCGCTGCGGGCCAGCCAGGAAAAAGGACGGCGGGCGGGCCTCCGGCGATCACTCGCCGGCCAAGCGACTCATCATTGCCTCCACGCCGACGATCTTCCGGTTCTCGTCGTAGACAGGACGGACCGAAATCTGCACTTTCACGATCGTGCCGGTCTTGTGCAGGGCGGGCGATATCGCAACGTCCGGCAAATGGCTGACACCCGTCTGCACATAGCGGCCGAAGCCGGCATGGTGGCGACCGCGCAGATGCGGCGGGATGATGAGCTCGATGGAACGGCCGATTGCCTCCGACTCGGAGTAGCCGAGCAACGCCTCGGCATCGCGGCTCCACATTCGGATCAGGCCGCTCGTATCGATGGCGAGCGTTGCGTTCATGACTCAATCCACCTTCGGCGCCGACTTCGCATCGGGCGTCACGTTGGCGTCACCAGCCCGGCTGGTGATCTTCGGCACGCCGCGGCAATCCTTTATGCACGGATTCCTGTTCCAGAATTTCCTCTCCGAACTCTCGCGATCGTCAGCGATGAAGCCGGCCGCATTGGGCATCTTGATCGACGCGAGGTTCTTGTCGTTCAGCTCGAAATCATCGCCGACGATGTCGTTGAGATTGAGCAGGAACGCCACCACGGCATAGGTCTCGTCGGCGGAAAGCGAGCGCGCATTGCCCCAGGGCATGGTGCGGCGCGTGTAATCCCAGAGCGGCGCGAGCTGCGGCCAGAATGAGCCGATGGTCTTGCTCGGCCGGTCGGCCTTCAGGCTGCCCTTCCCGCCCGCCAGCGCCGGCCAGCGCCCGGCGCCCTGGCCGAACTCGCCATGGCAGGAGGCGCAGCGCTGCACATAGATCTCTTCGCCCTGCTTCACGGTCCCGCGGCCAGGCGGCAGGCCGCGACCGTCCGCCTGCACGTCGGTGTCCCACGCGGCGATTTCTTCCGGCAGCGCCTCGCGGCCGAGGCCCAGCTTTTTCCCGGCGGCAACGGCCGCGCCGTGCGCCAGCAGGCCGACGGCGACGACAGTCGCGAGCAGCCTAACCCAGTTCGACATTTTCGGCCTCGCCATTGCCGCGCACCAGCCAGGTCTGGATGCCGTTGTTGTGATAGACCGAATTGACGCCGCGAATCCTGCGCAGCTCCTGCTTGCCCGGCTGCACATAGCCTGACGAATCCATCGCGCGCGACTGGACCATCAGTTCCTCGCCGTTCCAGTCGAAGTCGAGATAGAAGCGCGTCATCGACTTGTCGAGCACGGGGCTATCCAGTCGCGCGGTCTTCCAGTTGCGGCCGCCGTCGAGCGAGATGTCGACACGCTTGACCGTGCCGCGGCCGGACCAGGCGAAGCCGCTCAGCACATTCCGGCCCTTGTAGCGCAGCGGCGCCTGCGGCGATGGATTGGTCACCACCGACTTTGCATCCATCACGAAGGTGTATTGCCGCGCGCGGCCGTCGGCGAGCAAATCGGTATAGCGCGCGGTTTCCTCGCGCGCAGCCCAGGGCTTGTCGCCGACCTCGATGCGGCGCAGCCATTTGACCCAGAGATTTCCTTCCCAGCCCGGGATCACCGCGCGCAAGGGATAGCCCTGCTCGGGGCGCAGCGCCTCGCCATTCATCGCAAAGGCGAGCATCACGTCGGAGAGCGCTTTCTCGATCGGCAGCGAACGGTTCATGCCCGCGGCATCGCCACCCTCGAGCATCAGCCATTTCGCGTTGTGGCGTAGCCCCGCTTCATCGAGCAGCGCCTTCAGCGGCACGCCGGTGTACATCACGTTGTGGATCATGCCGTGGGTGAACTGGCAGCCGTTGAGCTGCGCGCCGCGCCACTCCATGCCGGTGTTGGCGGCGCATTCCAAAAAAAAGATGCGGCTCAAGCGCGGCATCCGCCTGAGGTCGTCCATGGTGAACACCAGCGGCTTCTCGACGAGGCCGTTGATCATCAGGCGATGCTTTTGCGGATCGATCTCGGCGATACCGCTGTGATGGCGCTCGAAGCAGAGACCCGACGGCGTGATGATGCCGTCGAGTTCATGCAGCGGCGTGAAGTTCGCCGCCGATTCCGGCGCCGCCGTCAGCCACGGCACATGGCGGCGGATGACGTGCTGCTCGAATTTCGACGGGGAGCCATAAGGGCGCTTGTCGACGCCGTCGCCGAGCTGGCGCTGCCAGTCCTGCACTTCGGTGATGACAGGATCGGGCTTGGTATCGGCTGCGACAGCGCGCCGCGGCATTGCAATTCCCGCACCGGCTACGGCGGCAGCAGAGAGCAAGCCACGACGGCTGATGCGATCTGAATCCCGGTTTAAGCGCATGATTCGTCTCCCCGCCAGCATTCGGTGCAAGTATACCGCCCGCTGCAAAGAGGCCAATCCGTCGCTTGCGCGTCCGCACATGCGCATGGCGCAGGGAATCGCGTACCGATCCCGCGATCCTCACGCGATTTTGCGCGCGAGTTCCCCGCCTCAATTGGTCGCGGTGCGTCATTGCCGCGCGTATGTCAAAAGCCATAGATGCCGCATGATACGCCGCTCATCGCCACCATCGTTGCGGGCCTTGGCCTGGCCTTTGTCTTCGGCACCATTGCCCAGCGGCTCCGCATCCAGCCGCTGGTCGGCTATTTGCTCGCGGGTGTCGCGGTAGGCCCATTCACGCCCGGCTTTGTCGCCGACCAGGCGCTGGCGAACGAGCTCTCCGAGCTCGGCATCATCCTCTTGATGTTCGGTGTCGGCCTGCACTTCTCGCTCAGCGAGCTTCGCTCGGTCGGCGCCATCGCCGTGCCGGGGGCGATCGTGCAGATCGCGGCCGCCACGCTGATGGGCCTCGTGGTCGCGATGCTGATGGGCTGGACGGTCGAGGCAGGCTTTGTCTTCGGCCTTGCCCTGTCGGTTGCGAGCACCGTCGTGCTGCTGCGCGCGCTGCAGGAACGGCGGCTGATGAACACCGAGCGCGGCCGCATCGCGGTCGGATGGCTGATCGTCGAGGATCTCGCCATGGTGCTGGCGCTGGTGCTGCTGCCGGCGCTGGCGAGCCTGCAAGGGGGCAACGGCGCGGCACTGATTTCCGATCCGCTCGCCGCCCGCCTCGGCCTTGGCGTTACCGGCGTGCTGCTCCTGACCTTCGTCAAGATCGCCGTCTTCGTCGCCCTGACGCTGCTGATCGGACGCCGGCTGATCCCGGCCGTATTCCACTACATTGCACATACGGGTTCGCGGGAGCTGTTCCGCCTTGCGGTGCTTGCGACCGCGCTCGGCATCGCCTTCGGCGCAACGAAGCTGTTCAATGTCTCGCTGCCGCTCGGCGCTTTCTTTGCCGGCATGATGCTGCGGGAATCGCCGCTGAGCCAGCGCGCGGCGCAGGAATCGCTGCCGCTGCGCGACGCCTTTGCCGTGCTGTTCTTCGTGTCGGTTGGCATGTTGTTCGATCCCGCGAGCGTGACGCGGAACCCCTGGCCGCTGGCCGCCACGCTTTTCGTTATCCTCGTCGGCAAGTCGGTGGCCGCGTTCCTGATCGTGATCGCCTTTCGTCATCCGGTCTCGACAGCACTCACGATCTCGGCGAGCCTTGCGCAGATCGGCGAGTTCTCTTTCATCCTCGCCGAGCTCGGCGTCGTCTCGGGCCTGCTGTCCAAGGAAGGCCGCGACCTGATCCTGGCCGGCGCGATCTTCTCGATCATGCTCAACCCGCTGGTGTTCGCCGCCGTAGACTGGCTGACGCAGCGGCTGGAACAGCGCGCCGCGCCTTCCGTGCCGGCGATCGCAGCCGAGCCGATCGCGGCGACGAGCCTGACCGATCACACCATCCTCGTCGGATACGGCCGTGTCGGTGCGCTGGTCGGCACGACGCTGAAGCAGCGGCAACTGCCATTCCTGGCCATCGAGGCTGCGGACGGCTTGCTCGCCAGGCTGAGGGAAAACGGCATCGAGACCATCATGGGCAATGCGGCCAAGCCGGACGTGCTGCAGGCCGCCA
>DATEJC010000102.1:0-9489 GCA_035278345.1 Bradyrhizobium sp.
AGGCCGGGGCCGAGATGCAGCAGCGTCGAGGCCGGCGTGCCCTTCATGCGGTAATAGCCGTCGGCCGCGCCCGTCACCACGCCCTCGAACAGGCCGAGCACGCAGCGCATGCCCTCGACGCGATCGAGCGCTGCGACAAAATGCATCTCGGAGGTGCCGGGGTTGGTGAAGCAGACGTCCACCCCGCCTGCGACCAAGGTCCGCACCAGACTTTCCGCACCATTCATCGTTTCGCCCCTGTCCCTTGCGTTTCTCGGGTTCATTTCGGATTGCCCAGCAGATCAACCATTGTTCAGCCATTTCGTCAAAGGCTTAGCCGGACATTGCAGCCATCGCACAGGACATATTGTCTTTTCTTAACCGGCGGGCTGGAAAATGCCGCAAGTCACGGGCTCGTTGCTTGCGCAAGCGTTCCCGATATGGCCTGTCTCAACAAAGATTCGGGATTTTCGCGAGGAAGAATAATGATCAAGGGGCTGGGTTTGTTGTGTGCCGCGGTGGCGATGCTGGCGGCGGGCCACGCGCAGGCGGAGGATTTCGACGTACGCGACCTCTTTGGCGGCGGGCCGAATTTCCGCAGCGGCGGCTACAGCGGCTATGGCGGCGGCAGCCCGATCGCGCGCACCACGGTGATGCTCCAGACCAATTACGCGCCGGGCACCATCCTCATCAATACCGCGGAGCGGCGGCTCTATCTGGTGCTGCCGGGCGGCCAGGCGCTGCGCTATGGCATCGGCGTCGGCCGCGACGGTTTCCGCTGGAGCGGAACCCACCGCATTACCGCAAAGAAGGAGTGGCCGGCCTGGACGCCGCCGGCGCAGATGCTGCGCCGCCGCCCCGATTTGCCGCGCCACATGCCCGGCGGCATCGAAAATCCGCTCGGCGCGCGCGCGATGTATCTGGGCTCGACGCTCTATCGCATCCACGGCTCCAACGAGCCGGAGACGATCGGACAGGCGGTGTCGTCCGGCTGCTTCCGCATGACCAATGAAGACGTCACCGATCTCTACAACCGCGTGCCCATTGGCACCACCGTGGTGGTGAAGAACTAACCCCGCGAAGGCGGAACCCGTTGCCATCGGGGCGCGCGGGCCTTGCCCGCGGCTCCCGATCGCATCAACATCGTGGCAATGAACAGACCTCGGAACAGACCTCGCCGGCACATTTTTCTGATCGCGACGGCGCTGGCGGCGTTGACGGTCTCGCTCGCCCCGCTCCCGCCCGCTGCGGCCGAGTTGCCGGCGATTGCCGTGCGCCAGAAGGCCGAAAAGAAGAATTTCACCGACGGCGAGATCGTCGAAGGCTTCATGAAGACGGCATTCGGCGCCGAATATCATCTCGCCGGCCGCGTCGACCGCATCCGCAAATACGAGGTGCCGGTGCGGGTGTTCGCCGACGGCCGCGCCGACCGCAAGGCGCAGGTCGGAAAGATCGTCGCCGACATCGCTTCGCGCGTGAAGCATCTCGACATCGCCATGGTGGACACCAACGACCGCGCCAATGTGCTGGTCAAGATGGTGCGCGACCGCGACCTGTTCCGCACCATCGCGACCTTCTACGGCGGCGAGCGCGCCAAGGAAATCAAGACCACGCTCGACCCGCAATGCCTCTCCGGCTTCCGCAAGAACGAGAAATTCGAGATCGAGCATTCCGATGTGATCCTCACCATCGACAATGGCGACTTCGTCTTCCTCGACTGCGCCTACGAAGAATTGCTGCAGTCGCTAGGCCCGATCAACGACACCGCGACGGTGCCGTGGACCATGTTCAACGACAATGTGTCGATGGGCTATTTCGACATCTACGACCAGTATCTGCTCAACCTGCTCTACGATCCCCGCATCAAGGCCGGCATGACCGTGCAGGAAGTGCAGGCGGTGCTGCCCGCGGTGCTTGCGGATGTGCGCGCCTGGGTGAAGCAGGTGAATAACCTGGAGTGAGTGGGGCACCCCGGTGCCGCATACCACTGTCGTCCCGGCTTTCGCCGGAACGACAATCGTGGGTGCGGCGAGCCGGGCCGCGACCGAATCTGGTCAGTGCTTGACCTGATCGAAGACGACGACCGTGCCTGTCGGCTCCGGCGCGTGCGGCTTCAGGCTGGTCAGCGTTCCGTCGGACCAGTCGGCGAGGCTGATGACCTGGCTGGTCTGCACATCGCTCGCCGACATCTCGGCGGGCTCCAGCACCTTGAGGCCGCTCTGATCGAGGAAGAAGGTGTGATCTCCGAACAGATCGGTCAGTTGGGCCGTCACCGGATGACTATCCGGAAGCACCTCGGCCTGCATCTGGTTCAGCGTCTGCTTGAGTTGTGATTCGTTCAATCTCATGGGCCGGTCCTTTCCGAATGTGAGCCGCCGCTTCAGGCGGAAGTGACTTGATGCCCGCATGCAAGTCGAACGAATGCCATTGCGATGTGTTCCTTGCGGTCGCGCAGATATAGGCTGATGGGAACTCCGCGCCACATATGTGAACGGCGCAGCAATGTCGCAGGATGGGAAGAGCGCAGCGAACCCATCAATTGCATATGAATGGAGGTGATGGGTTTCGCTTCGCTCTGCCCATCCGGCCCGCTATGGCTGGCGATCAGCTTGCAGGCGATACAGCGCGACTTCCTCGCCCCGGGACAGCATGGTGCGCTCACGGGTGAAGCCGGACTTTTCGAGGACGCGGTAGGAGGCCTCGTTGCCGACAACCACAAGGCCGACCAGCGACGGCAATCGAAGTTGCGAGCGCGCCGTTTCGATCAGGGCGGCGACGATCTCGCTTGCCAGCCCCCTGCCCCACAGATTGCGCTTCAGCGTGTAGAGAATTTCGAACTCTTCTGCGCCTTCGACGACGGCCTGGCGGATGCCGGCTCGCCCGGCGAATTCACCGGCCTGCGTGCGCAACGCCCAGAGTCCGAAACCGTGTCGATCCCAATGCGCCATGGCCGCAGCGAGGTAAGCCGCAGTCGCCTCGGGCGAGCGGACGCCACCGAGATAGCGGGAGACGGCGGGATCGAGATGCAGCGTGACGAGATCCGGCAGATGGTGTTCGCGGAGCTTTTCGGCGATCAGGCGCTCAGTAGCGAAAGTTTCCATGGGCCTCGGTCATTCCGGGGCGCCGCGCAGTGCGGGCCACCTACACCTTCCCCTTGCCGCAAATCCCCTTCAGCGCCTGCCACTCCGCATCGGTCAGCAGCGGCGCGCCCTTCTCGGACTGGTCCTCCTTGCTCATGCGCGCCAGGCGGTCTTCGGTCAAAGGATGGGTCGAGATGATCGACAGGCCTTTGCCGCCTTCCTTGCCGGTGACGCGCAGCATCAACTCGCCCATCGCCTTCGGCGGGCGGCCGAGCTTCTGCATCATCTCGATCGAGAAGGTATCGGCGGCAGTCTCCTGTTCGCGGGAATGGGACGAGGTGACCAGCGTGCGCGAGGCGAAGATGATCGCGCTCGAGCCGGTGATGTCGCCGAACAGGAGGCCGATCAGGAACGAGGTGCCGCCGTTGTAGATCAGGCCGCGCATGTTGTCGCGATGCTTGAGATGGCCGAGCTCGTGGGCAATCACGCCGGCGATCTCGTCGGGATTATTGGCCTTGGCGATCAGGCTGTCGAACACGATGATCTTGCCGCCCGGCAGCGCCAGCGCGTTGGGGATCTCGCTCGAGACCACGGCCGATTGCACCGAGGTATCGAGGCCGGCGGCGCTGCGCAGCGTGGTAACGAGTTTCTCGAAGGCCGCCTGGCCCGCGGGACTTGCGTTGCAGACCTTCTCGCCGAACACGAGCTTGACCTGCTTTTCGGCGACGTCGCCGAAGCGGCGCTCGAAGGATTCCGGCACCAGCGGCGCGAGGCGGTCGGCGGCGAGCGGCACGCCATAGAGCACGACCAGCACGATCGAGACGACGGCGGCAAGCGACCAGCCGACGATTCTGGTGACGCCCCGGCCGTCGTGATGATGCTCGTCGAGATCAGCGGCGCGCGAGGTCAGCTCGGCGGCAATGGCGGGATCGCGGATTTCCAATCGCGCCAGCGGCGGCGCGCTCTGGCAGGAGACGCGCAGCGTGCCCGGCGCGCTGTCGGCGCGGCGGATGTCGGCGAAAGGCCACTTCGCCCTGGCCTCGCCATCGACGGATATCTCGAGCGCGTCGGCGAAGGCGAGGGTCGCGACATGGCGCCGGCTCGAGGTGCCGTCGAAGTAAACAACGGCGTCGCGGTCGGCCATGATTCAGAACCCCGCCACGTCGAGGCCGTCGGCGATGCCCTCGCCGACCGCGGTCGCCAGATCACCCCTGGCCGCGACATTGGCTGCAGCCTCAAGGTTGGTGACGACCGTCGTCGACAACACGCGCGCCCAGAGATCGCGCGACAAATAAAGCCGGCTGACGACGCTCAAGGCCAGCGCAAAGCCGAGATAGCCGCTCACCGTGACGATCATGATCGGAATGCTGTTGGTGAGCACATCGGCTGCCTCGACATAGCGTGACAGCACCTTCGTGATGGCGATGGCAATGCCGCCCACCAGGCCGACGGCGAAGCCGAATGCCATCGACAGCAGGAGCGAGCATCCGATGACCTTCCAGTAAAATTCCTGCAGCGCGTTGGGCCCCAGATTGGATTGCACGGTGACCGCACCGAAGCGGATGCCCGACAGCCACCACCGCCATTCGACCGCCTTGTAATAGGCGTAGAAGAACGGGATCGGAATGATCAGGATGGCGAGCGGGCTCACCAGCCAGAGCCACCAGATGCGCTTGAACAGCTCCCAGCCGGAGCCTTCGAAGCGCCCCTGCAAATCGCCGTACCAGGAATGCCGAAGCTTGTAGCGTTCGAGCGCGGCGGCGCGCCACGGCAGCGCAAGGCCGAGCGTCACGATCGCAAGCACCGCCCACAGCGAAGCGCGCGCGGCATAGAGCCAGCCCGAGCCGTCCATCCAGAACCGCACGCCGCGCCACACCGTGCGGGTGAGCCGGTAGCGGCGGGCGCGGTAGATCGCGAACTGCCCGAACACGTAGAAGGCGGCGACCAGCGGAATGGAGGCCAGCGCCTGCAGGTGCTCGGCCTCGACGCTGATCAGGAAGTAGGCGAGATAAACCGGCACCAGGATCGCAAGCGCGATCAGGAAGCCGATCAAGAGCTCGCGGGCGCGGCCGGTGTATTCGGCAGCATCGCCGTCGATCACGGTGTTGGACCACAGATGCCTGCGGATGTCGGTGACCAGCCAGAAGCGGTAGAAGCCGAGCGTCACCAGTTCCAGCCCGGCGCCGCGCGCGATCAGATGCAGGAAGCCTTTGCGATCCCCGGTGAAATCGAGCTTGGCCGGCAACGGCGGTGGAACCGGCGCCGGCGGCTGGGGCACCGGCGGCGGGGGCACGATCGGGGGCCGGGCGAACTCGTTCACGGGACAGCTCCAGGCAGAATCACGGGCGGATTACAGCACGGATTAGTCGCTTGAAGTGTGATGCAGGTTTTAAGGGAGGTCGAGACGGAACCGCAATTTTCGGTGTCGCCCCGGCCTAATGCACAATTGCGCACCAGACCGGGGCGGCATCGTTACGCCGTCTTGTCGAACAGTTCGCGGCCGATCAGCATGCGGCGGATTTCGCTGGTGCCAGCGCCGATTTCATACAGCTTGGCATCGCGCAGCAGGCGGCCGGTGGGATATTCGTTGATATAGCCGTTGCCGCCGAGCAGCTGGATCGCATCCAGCGCGCACTGCGTGGCCTTTTCCGCGGCATAGAGGATTGCGCCGGCGGCGTCCTCGCGGGTGGTCTCGCCGCGGTCGCAGGCTTTTGCCACTGCATACACATAGGCGCGAGAGGCGTTCATCGTGGTGTACATGTCAGCGAGCTTGCCCTGCACCAGCTGGAAGGCGCCGATCGGCTGGCCGAACTGCTTGCGCTCGTGCACGTAGGGCAGCACGACGTCCATGCAAGCCTGCATGATGCCGATCGGACCTGCCGCCAGCACCGCGCGTTCATAGTCGAGGCCGCTCATCAGGATGTTGACGCCCTTGCCGACCTCGCCGAGCACGTTCTCCGCCGGCACCTCGCAATCCTCGAACACCAATTCGCAGGTGTCGGAGCCGCGCATTCCCAGCTTGTCGAGCTTTTGCGCAGTGGAAAATCCCTTCATGCCCTTTTCAATGATGAAAGTGGTGATGCCGCGCGGCCCCGCATTCGGATCGGTCTTGGCGTAGACCACGAGCGTATCGGCGACCGGGCCGTTGGTGATCCACATCTTGTTGCCGTTGAGCACGAAGCGGTCGCCCTTTTTGTCGGCGCGGGTCTTCATCGAGACCACGTCGGAGCCGGCGCCGGGCTCGGACATCGCGAGCGAGCCGACATGGTCGCCTGAAATCAGCTTCGGCAGATATTTGCGCTTCTGCGCCTCGTTGCCGTTACGACGGATCTGATTGATGCAGAGATTGGAATGCGCGCCGTAGGAAAGAGCGACGGCGGCGGATGCGCGCGACATCTCCTCCACGACGAGGCACTGCTCGAGATAGCCGAGGCCGGCGCCGCCATATTCTTCCTCCACGGTGATGCCGTGCAGGCCGAGCGCGCCAATCTTCGGCCAGAGATCGCGCGGAAACTGGTTGCTGCGGTCGATCTCGGCGGCGCGCGGGGCGATCTCGTTGGAGGAAAAATCGTGCACGGTCTCGCGGATCGCATCCGCGGTCTCGCCGAGGTCGAAATTGAACATTTTTGACGCGTTGGCGATCATCTGGCCTCCTCCGGACAATACTTGCTTTGTTGCACAAGCCTTTAGCTCTTGCCGCGGCCGTTGTCACGGGAAAATGATACGGCACCGTATCATTTTCGGGTGTGCATTTCCCAAAAACTCCGCCCTTGCGGCGGAAGGCGGCCCGGGGTGTAATAGGGTAAAACATTGGCGCGCCGGCCATGTACTGGCGCGAACCCACTCATGGGAGAGGCCGATGCACGGGACGATCGAAGCTTCAGGCGATGATCAGCTGCGCGAAGCGCGGGAAAAAGCCTATTCGATGAGGCTGGAGGATTTCGATCCCGGCGATCCCGAGCTGTTCCGCACGGATACGCACTGGCCGTATTTCGACCGGCTGCGCAAGGAAGAGCCGGTGCATTACTGCAAAGATTCGATATTCGGCCCGTATTGGTCGGTGACCAAGTACAACGACATCATGGCGGTCGACACCAATCACGGCGTGTTCTCCTCCGCTGCCGCGCTCGGCGGCATCACCATCCGCGACGCGCCAAAGGAGCTGCGCCGCGAGATGTTCATCGCAATGGACCAGCCGCGCCATTCGGCCCAGCGCAAGAGCGTGGCGCCGATGTTCACGCCGAACAATCTCGACGAGCTCGCCGTCAATATCCGCAAGCGCTCGGCGAGCTGCCTCGACAATCTCCCGAGGAACGAGGTGTTCGATTTCGTCGATACCGTCTCGATCGAGCTGACCACGCAGATGCTGGCGGTGCTGTTCGACTTTCCCTGGGAGGACCGCCGCAAGCTGACGCGCTGGTCGGATGTCGCCACCACTATTCCCGGCGTCGGCGGTCTCGTTGCAAACGAGGACGAGCGGCAGGCCGAATTGATGGAATGCGCCGGCTATTTCGCCAGGCTCTGGAAGGAACGGCTCGACGGGCCGCCGCGCAACGACCTGCTGTCGCTGATGGCGCATACCCCGGCGACGCGCGACATGGACCCGCAGAACTTCCTCGGCAACCTGATCCTCCTGATCGTCGGCGGCAACGACACCACGCGCAACACCATGTCGGGCAGCCTCTATGCCCTGCACAAGCATCCCGACCAGTACCGGAAGCTGCGCGAGAACCCGGCGCTGCTCGACAGCTTCGTACCCGAAGTGATCCGCTGGCAGACCCCCCTGGCGCATATGCGCCGCACCGCGCTCGAAGACATCGAGCTCGGCGGCAAGCAGATCAAGAAGGGCGACAAGGTCGTGATGTGGTACGTCTCGGGCAACCGCGACGAGGAAGTGATCGAAAAGCCGTACGAATTCATCATCGACCGCGCGCGGCCGCGCACCCATATCTCGTTCGGCTTCGGCATCCATCGCTGCATCGGCATGCGGCTTGCCGAATTGCAGCTGAAGATCATCTGGGAGGAGATCTTCAAGCGCTTCGACCGGATCGACGTGGTCGAGGAGCCGAAGCGGGTTTATTCCAGCTTCATCAAGGGCTACGAGACCCTGCCGGTACGCATTGCCGCATAGCCAATAAAATCAAGACGCCTGCCGCGGGCGGGCGTAACATAAGGCCAGATTGACTCGGGAACGAACACGATGAACGTCCACACCGCCGTCCGCCCCGACAAGGCCAAACGCCTGGCCCGCGCGCGCGAGGAGGCCTATGCGACGCCGCTGAAAGATTTCCATCCCGGCGCGCCAAGGCTGTTCCAGGACGACACGCTGTGGCCGTGGTTCGAGCGGCTGCGCAAGGAAGAGCCGGTGCATTACTGCACCAACGCGCCGATCGAGCCGTACTGGTCGGTCGTGAAGTACAACGACATCATGACCGTCGATACCAGCCATCATCTCTTCTCCTCGGATGCGGCGATCGGCGGCATCAACATCAAGGACGCTCCCGTCGGCTATGACTGGCCGAGCTTCATCGCGATGGACCAGCCAAAACATTCGGCGCAGCGCAAGACGGTGTCGCCGATGTTCACGCCGACGCATCTCGATGAGCTCGCCAAGCTGATCCGCCAGCGCACCATCAAGGTGCTCGAAGGCCTGCCGCGCAACGAGACCTTCAACTGGGTCGAGCGCGTCTCCATCGAGCTGACGACGCAGATGCTGGCAACGCTGTTCGATTTCCCGTTCGAGGAACGGCGCAAGCTGACGCGCTGGTCGGATGTCTCCACCGCGCTGCCCAAGAGCGGCGTCGTCTCCTCGCCGGAAGAGCGCCGGCGCGAGATGGACGAGTGCTACGCCTACATGTCGAAGCTGTGGAACGAGCGCGTCAACGCGCCGCCGCGCAACGACCTGCTGTCGATGATGGCGCACAGCCCCGCCACGCGGCACATGGATCCCGACAATCTGATGGGCAACATCATCCTGCTCATCGTCGGGGGCAACGACACCACGCGCAACACCATGACCGGCTCTGTGTTGGCGCTGAACGAGAACCCCGATCAATACAACAAGCTGCGCGAAAATCCCGCGCTGATCGAATCCATGGTGCCGGAAGTGATCCGCTGGCAGACCCCGCTCGCCCATATGCGCCGAACCGCGCTGCAGGACACCGAGCTCGGCGGCAAGCAGATCAGGAAAGGCGACCGCGTCGTGATGTGGTACGTCTCGGGCAACCGCGACGAGGAAGTGATCGACCGGCCGGATGAGTTCATCATCGACCGGCCGAGGCCGCGCACGCATCTGTCGTTCGGCTTCGGCATCCACCGCTGCGTCGGCATGCGCCTCGCCGAATTGCAGCTGCGCATCGTCTGGCAGGAGATCCTGCAGCGCTTCGAGAAGATCGAGGTGGTCGGCGAGCCGAAGCGGATCTATTCAAGC
>DATEJC010000103.1:0-3618 GCA_035278345.1 Bradyrhizobium sp.
GATCGACGCTCTTGCCCGGCACTGCGCCGAGCCGGTCGAACAGCAATTCCCACGCAGTAATCGAGGTGAGGGGCAGGGCTGCGGCTTGCGCGAAGGACAGGCTCTTCGGCTTCTTGCCGACGATCCGCTCATCGACCAGATGAAACTCCGAATTGGTGCCCTGACGCAGGATCGAGCCGGCGTAAAACACTTCATCGCCCGGCTTGAACAGGCTGACATCGGGGCTGACGGCGTCGACCACGCCGGCCGCATCGAACCCGAGAATCTTGGTTTCGCCCGCCGGGGGCGCGGCGCGCTTGCGCACCTTGTAATCGACCGGGTTCGCCGAGATCGCCTTCACAGCAACTCTGATATCGCGCCCCTTCGGTTCCGGTTTGGTGGCTTCGAAATCGCAGGGAATTGGCGTCCTCGATCGGCAGCGACTTCTGGTATCCAACGGCCTTCATGCATGCCTCCTGTGGGGAGGCAAATAACTGTCGGCCTAGCGTCATCTTGGCAAGTACTGTAAATTAAGGGAACTAGTCCCTGTTTGGATACTATTGGGAAATCCCGCATGAAGCGCCGCAATTTTGCCAGCCGGCCGGGCTGCGCGGTCGAAGCCACGCTCGACCTGATCGACGGCAAGTGGAAGGGCGTGATCCTCTACCACCTGCAAGGCGGCACGCAGCGCTTTGGCGAACTGCGGCGGCTGATGCCGGGGATCACCCAGCGCATGCTGACCAAACAGCTCCGCGCGCTGGAGGACGATCGCCTGATCGTCCGCACTGTCTATGCCGAGGTACCGCCGCGCGTCGAGTATCGCCTCTCGGAGATCGGCGAGAGCCTGCGGCCGGTGATCGATATCCTCAAGGCCTGGGGCGAAAGCCATCGGGAACGGTTGTCCTGCGGCCCCGATCCCGCGGCCGTGCAACTGCCCGACCGCGCGGCGTGATGTCGGCCGTTTGACTTCTCCGTCGCGCACCCCGCGACTATATCTGACCGCAGGATTCACCAGGATTTGAAGATGCTGAACCGTTTCATTGCCGCCACGTTGATCACGGCCGCGCTGGCCGCACCGGCTTTCGCACAGGATCGCCGCGCGCCATCCTCGGCCGCCGAACTGCGGCTGTCCTACGCGCCAATCGTGCAGCGTGCGCAGCCGGCGGTGGTCAACGTCTATGCGGCCAAGACGGTGCAGAACCGCAACCCGCTGCTGGACGATCCGATCTTCCGCCGCTTCTTCGGCGTGCCCGGCAACAACCGCCCCGAACAGATGCAGCGTTCGCTCGGCTCCGGCGTGATGGTCGATCCCTCCGGCCTGGTCGTCACCAACAACCACGTTATCGAGGGTGCCGATCAGGTGAAGATCTCGCTCGCCGACAAGCGCGAGTTCGAGGCCGAGATCGTGCTGAAGGACAGCCGGACGGATCTGGCGGTGCTGCGCGTCAAGGACGGCAGGGAGAAATTCGCCACCCTCGACTTTGCCAATTCGGACGAGCTCGTGGTCGGCGACATCGTGCTGGCGATCGGCAACCCCTTCGGCGTCGGCCAGACCGTGACGCATGGCATCATTTCGGCGCTGGCGCGCACGCAGGTCGGCATCACGGACTATCAGTTCTTCATCCAGACCGATGCGGCCATCAATCCCGGTAATTCCGGCGGCGCGCTGGTCGACATGACCGGAAAGCTCGCCGGCATCAACACCGCGATTTTCTCGCGTTCCGGCGGCTCGCAGGGCATCGGCTTTGCGATCCCCGCCAACATGGTACGCGTGGTGGTGGCTTCCGCCAAGAGCGGCGGCAAGGCAGTGAAGCGGCCGTGGCTCGGCGCGCGGCTGCAGGCGGTGACGCCCGAGATCGCGGAGACGCTGGGCCTGCGGACGCCGAGCGGCGCGCTGGTCGCCAATGTCGCGCCTGGCAGTCCGGCGGCGAAGGCAGGACTTAAGCCCTCCGATCTCATCGTCGCCATCGACGGTCAGACCGTCGATGATCCCAACGCATTCGACTATCGCTTCGCCACGCGTCCAATCGGCGGCAGCGCACAGATCGACGTGCAGCGCGGCGGCAAGACAGTCAAGGTCACCATTCCCCTCGAAGTCGCACCTGACACCAACCGCGACGAGATCACGATCGCGGCGCGCTCGCCGTTCCAGGGCGCGCGCGTCGCCAACATCTCGCCGGCGGTGGCCGAAGAGCTACGGCTCGACAGCAACGCGGAAGGTGTCGTGGTGGTCGAGCTAGAGGACGGCGCGCCTGCGGCCAGTGTCGGCTTCCAGAAGGGCGACATTATTCTAGCCGTGAACAACCAGAAGATCGCCAAGACCAGCGATCTCGACAAGGCGGCCAAAACCTCGTCGCGGCTGTGGCGCATCGTCGTCGTGCGCGGCGGCCAGCAAATCAACGTCACGCTCGGCGGATGAGCCCGAAACGACCGCAGACGTCACCGAACCTCTTTGCCGCGGCAGGGATGGAGCAGGATGCGCCGCATCCGCTGCCGGATCGCCTGCGTCCGAAGAAGCTTTCCGAAGTCGTCGGCCAGGATCACATCCTCGGGCCCGACGGCGCGCTGACGCGGATGCTGGAGACGCGCACGCTGGGCTCGCTGGTGTTTTGGGGACCGCCCGGTACCGGCAAGACCACGGTGGCGCGGCTGCTCGCTGACGCCACTGAATTGCACTTCGAGCAGATTTCCGCGGTGTTTTCCGGCGTCGCCGACCTGAAGAAAGTGTTCGACGCTGCGCGCGCCCGCCGCGAGACCGGCAAGGGCACGCTCTTGTTCGTCGACGAGGTGCATCGCTTCAACCGCGCGCAGCAGGACTCTTTCCTGCCGGTGATGGAGGACGGCACGGTGGTGCTGGTCGGCGCCACCACGGAAAATCCATCCTTCGAGCTCAACGCGGCGCTGCTATCGCGCGCCCGTGTACTGGTGTTCCACTCGCTCGATGCCGAGGCGGTCGAAAAGCTGTTCGCGCATGCAGAGGCGGTCGAGGGTAAAAAGCTTCCACTCGATGCCGAGGCGCGTGCGGCGCTCGCCCGCATGGCCGATGGCGACGGCCGCGCTGCGCTGACGCTCGCCGAGGAAGTCTGGCGCTCGGCGCGCAAGGACGAGATCTTCAACGCGGCCCAGCTGCAGGACATCCTGCAGCGCCGGGCACCGATCTACGACAAGTCGGCTGACGGCCACTACAATTTGATATCGGCCTTGCACAAATCAGTGCGCGGCTCCGATCCGGATGCCGCGCTGTATTACCTCGCGCGCATGCTCGATGCCGGCGAGGATCCGCTGTTCCTGGCGCGCCGCGTCGTGCGCATGGCGGTGGAAGACATCGGCCTTGCCGATCCGCAGGCGCTGGTGATCGCGAATGCCGCGAAAGACGCCTTCGACTTCCTCGGCCATCCCGAAGGCGAGCTGGCGATTGCGCAGGCCGTGGTCTATTGCGCGACCGCGCCGAAATCCAATGCGGTCTACGCGGCCTTTGGTGCCGCGATGCGCACGGCTAAGGAAGCGGGCTCGCTGCTGCCGCCAAAACACATCCTCAACTCGCCGACCAAGCTGATGAAGTCAGAAGGTTACGGCGCCGGCTACGCCTACGACCACGACGCGCCCGACGCCTTTTCGGGGCAGGATTATTTCCCGGAA
>DATEJC010000104.1:0-9494 GCA_035278345.1 Bradyrhizobium sp.
TCGATCGCGGTGCGCGACTGAACGGTGATGATCACGCCGGTGGCCTGCATCAAGCCGCAGGCTTCGAGAAAGCCCGGCTCGGTCGCATCGCCATAATAGACATTGTGGCCGTCGCGGCGGTCGCGCGCGACGCCCGCCGGCTCGTGATCGATCGCGATATATTTCAGGCCGTGGCCGGCGAGCAGCGAGCAGACGACTTTTCCGACCCGGCCATAGCCCACCACGATGGCCTGCTTGACCTCGCCGGACGGGCGAACCGAAAGTTCGGGGTCGATGATGCGTTCGGCCGACAGCTTTGCCGCCAGGCGCCTGCCGAGCCAGGCGAGCAGCGGCGTCAGCGCCATCGATACTGCCGTGACGGCGACGGCAAAGCTCGACACGCGCGGCTCGATCAGCCCGAGCGTTGCGGCCATGCCGATGCTGACAAAGGCGAACTCGCTGACCGGGCCGAGCAGCAGGCTGCTTTCGATCACCGCGGGCCATGAAAGGCGAAACAGGCGGCCGAGGATCGCGACCAAAAGGGTTTTGCTAGCCAGAAGACCGACCACCGCCGCCAGCAGCCAGCCGGGTTGCTGCACGAACACGCGGAAGTCGATCGCCATGCCGACCGTGAAGAAGAAGATGCCGAGCAGCAGCCCCTTGAAGGGTTCGACGGTGGCCTCGATCGCCTTGCCGTACTCGGTCTCCGCCAGCATCAGCCCGGCGACGAACGCCCCCAGCGCCATCGACAGGCCGGCCTGGTGCGCGGCAAGGCCGGCGCCGACGATGACGAACAAGGTCGCTGCGACGAACAACTCGGTCGAATGCGTGCCTGCGACCATCTGGAACAGCGGACGCAGCAGCAGCCGTCCGACCAGGATGAGGAAGGTCACGGCGATCGCCGCCTTGAACAGCGCGCTGGAGATCTGCGCCACGACGGAGCCCTCGCTGCCAGCGCCGAGCACCGAGATGAAGACGAGAAGCGGGATGACCGCGAGGTCCTGGGCCAGCAGCACCGAGAAACTGGCGCGGCCGGCGCTCGTGGTGAGGCGCCCCTCGTTCGACAGCAACTCGAGCACGATTGCGGTCGAGGACAGCGCAAGGCTGGCGCCGAGGATCACGGCGACGTCGGAGCCTTGCCCGGTCAGCTTCACCACGCCGAAAATCAGCGCCGACGTCGCCAGTACCTGCAGGCCGCCCAGCCCGAACACCAGGCGCCGCATGGTCACAAGCCGCCTGAACGACAATTCGAGCCCGATCAGGAACAGCAGGAACACCACGCCGAGATTGGCAATCCCCTCGACATTCTGCGCATCCGCAACGGTGAACCAGTACAGGAACGGCAAATGCGGGATGAAAGAGCCGAGCCCGAGCGGACCGAGGATGGCGCCGGCGCCGAGATAGGCGATGACCGGATTGAAGCCCCAGCGGCGGACGATCGGAACCACGACCCCGGCGGTGCCGAGAACCACCAGCGCGTCGCTATAGGCATTGATGTTGATGGATGGGGTCACGGATCTCTTCACGTGGTAGCGATCCTCCTTAGCAACCGGGATGTCCGCGGTCGATAGCAGCCTCGCCGCAGTGTCACCCGGTCGCGATCGCCATCTTGCCGGCGCGCGCAGGGCGAGATGACCTGCACCGGGCGATGGAAGACGCACGGCTTTGCAAGATCATCCGCACAAGGATTGCCGGCGCGTGAGGCAGCAAGCTCTCTCAGTCGCCTTAAAGGGGCGCGGGGAAGCGCAATGCCCTAGCCGGCGGCCTTCGCCATCTGGGCCCCGCCGAGCAGCCTGACATTGAGCGTGCCGCCGGCGAACAGCATGTCGTCGAGGGATTCGCCGATATCGTCGGGATTGATCGACGCGCCGCCATCGCGGGTGAGGCTGGCTTGCGCCACGCGCCGCATCAGCTCCTTGATGAAGGCGGCGCTCGCGCCTTCCGTGCGGCGCACGGCATCGTCGATGACCGCTGCGTCGAGCGGCAAGTCCTTGCCGTATAGCTGCACCAGCTTGCGGCGGCCGGCCTCGTCGGGAAGCGGCACCTCGATGGCCTGGTCGATGCGGCCGGGACGCCCGGTCAGCGCGCCTTCGAGTTGCTCCGGCCTGTTGGTGGTGAGGACGAACAGGATGTCCGCATCCTCCTTCAGGCCGTCCATCTCATTGAGCAGTTCGTTGAGCAGGGACTCTTCGCACGGCCCGAGATCGCTGCGGTCGCTCGCGATCAGATCGACATCCTCGATCACGATCATAGCCGGCTGCAACAGGCGCGCGAGATTCATATAGGCGCCAAGCAACGCGACCTGTCCGGCCGTGATGATCAGCGTCGTGTGTCCCGGGAGGTTGGATGCGAGGTAGCGGATCGTGTGGGTCTTGCCGGTGCCGGGCGGCCCGTAAAGCAGGATGCCCTTGCGCGTCGACTGACCGAGCCTGCGCAACGCCGCACGGCTTTCGACGAGATTCATCACGTTGCGATTGAGCAGCTCCAAGGTCCGCGCGGGCAGGATTACCGCCTCGCGGTCGACCGGCGGGAGCCGGTGGACCGTTATCCCGCGCGACCTGCCGCGATAGTCATCACTGCCCTCGAGTGAGAGAACCTTGCCGCGGTAGGAGCGCGCCGCGCTGACCGCGGCTTCCAGCTCGGCGAAGATGCGCTGGACGACGCCGTCGCCCGCAGCACCTGTCGGCACGGCGATCTCGATCCGCAGCCCGGCCTCCCGGTCATACTCGCGATGCGAACACAGCAGCACGGCGTAGCGCAGCTCGTCGCTCTGGCACAACCAGAGACCGTTCTCGAGACACTTCATCGGGCGGTCTTCGCCGATATCGACGTCCCGGTAGAGCGGCGGCGCGATTGCGGGCGGATTCCGCTTCTGCATCATCAAGCGGGTGAAGGACATCGTCTCGTAACGATATTCCTCGTGAATACCGAAGAAATGCAACGGAGCGGCGAACAAACGGTCGATTGCGGTCTGAACGTCCGCCCGCATGTGGCCGGGGAATTGACGCGTGCGTGTCACGAGCTGCGGAATGCCGGCGAAGTGCCAACTGAGCGCAACATTGGTGAGCTGGAATTCTTCGGCAGGTACCTGGTCCGACGCCTGCCTTGCCAGCATCAGGCATTCGCTGCACAGATAGGCCGTACCACCCATGACCCCAAACTCCGTCGTGCGTCGCGGCGCACCGCATAGATCGCACTCATGTGTGCGTACCTCTTCACTGGTGATCAGCAGGGGATGCCGGCCGGTGCGAATGAATTGTTGCGCTGATTCCAGCAGGGCCGCCGCAACGGGCGCGGGGTAGGGGCCGCAGGCTATGCGGTCGTACTCTTCCGCCTCGGATAGGAGCTCGATCGCCTCGCGCTCGGACTTGCCAAAAACGCTGAGCAAGAGGCTTTTGACGAACTCCTCCGGCGTGTCGTCATCATCATGAATAAAGAGCCGGACGGCTCCCGCCGCGGCAACAACGTCGTCCATCACTACCCCCGAAAAACAACCCTGGCACGAAAGAACAAAATAAGAACATCACAACTGGCGGGGTAGGTCAAGCCCGGCGGGAGCGGGCTTTCGCCGCATTATCCGATCGCGATCGCCACCTTGCCGAAGTGCGCGCCGCTGGCCATGTGGGCGAACGCCGCCCTGGCTTCCGTGAAGGCAAACACCTTGTCCACCACGGGCGTCATGCGGTTCGCTGCGATCGCATCCGCCATCGCCTGCAAATCCTCCACCGAGCCGACCGTGGTGCCTTGCAGCCGCTGCTGCTGCATCACCATCAGCGGTAGCCGCGATTCCTGCTCGGGCCGGCCGGCGAGCACGCCGATGAAGGCGATGGTGCCGCCGATCTTCGTGGCGCGGATCGATTCGTTCAGCGTGCCGACGCCGCCGACTTCGACCACGAGATCGACGCCATGGCCGGTCATCTGCCGCGCCAGCTTGCCCCACTCAGGCGTGGTCTTGTAGTTGACGGTCACATCGGCGCCGAGCGATTTCAGCTTTTCGATCTTCGCCTCGCTCGACGATGTCGCGATCACGCGCGCGCCGCTCATCTTGGCAAATTGCAGTGCGAAGATGGAAACGCCGCCGGTGCCCTGGGTCAGCACGGTTTGTCCCGGCCTGATATTGCCGAGCTTCACCACCGCGCTCCATGCCGTGAGGCCGGCGCAGGGCAGGGACGCGGCCTCCGCGTCACTCAGATGGTCCGGCGTGCGCACCAGCGCGGCAGCAGGCCACAGGCGATATTCGCTCAGCACACCGTCGAGCGCGCCGCCGAGATTGGAGCGCATCTTTTCCTCGTTCGGCTCGCCGCCGAGCCAGCCCTCGAAGAAGCTGCCAATGACGCGATCGCCGGGCTTGAAGCGCGTCACCCCGCTGCCGACGCTCTCCACCACGCCGGCGCCATCAGACAGCGGCACCAGCGGAAATTTCTGCCGCGAGCCATAGCCGCCCTTCACCGTCAGGAGATCGCGATAATTGATCGTCGCCGCCTTCAGCTTCACCAGCACCTGGCCGGGGCCGGGGACGGGGGTGGCCTTCTCGACCAGCATCATGGCATCGACCCCGCCGGGGCCCTGCAGCTCATACACCTTCAATTCGTCTTCTCCTCGAATTGCTGGACGGCTCGGACGACCTCCCCGTGGCCGAGCAATGTCTTGCGTCAGGTTACTTGCCTTGCGGTGCGGCGGCCATACCGCCCCGCTTGCAGATGCCCATGCAAGTACCGCAGCGCGCCTCACGTCCGGGAAATCGTCACAGGGTTGCCGAGAACAAGTCCCAGCGGCCCGGCAACCCCTTGAGCTTGTGCGCTCCACGGGGCGCGAACTTCAGTCCTGCCCCTGCGACCAGATCCATCACGACTCGTGACACCAGAACCTCGCCCGGGTGAGAGATGGCCATGACGCGCGCCGCCGCGTGAACCGCAATGCCGCCGATATCCGTGCCCCTGATTTCGACTTCGCCGGCATGCAAGCCCGCGCGCGATGGCAGGCCGATTTGCGCCGCCGCCGTTTCGAAGTCCAATGCGCAGCGGATCGCCCGGCCAGGACCGTCGAACTTGGCGAGGATGCCGTCTCCGGTCGTCTTCACCAGCTGCCCGCGATATTTCTCGATGATCCGGCGCGCCATCCGATCGTGCTCGTCGAGCAGGCTGTGCCACGAATGGTCTCCCATGCGAACCGCGAGGTTGGTCGAATCGACGATGTCGGTGAACAGCACGGTTGCCAGAACTCGCTCGAGATCGGGCTGCTCGCTCTCCCGCTTTCCGGTGACGAATTCCTCGATCTCTCCGCACAGCCGCGGCTGATCGCACTCGAAGAAACCGTGCGCACCATCGGCATATTCAATGTATTTCGCGCCGGGGATTTGCGAGGCGAGGTAGCGGCCGTTCTCGACGGGCACCAGGGGGTCCCTGGAGCAATGCAGCACCAGAGTTGGCACTCGAACGCTGGCGAGGATCGGCCGCACGTCGATCAGGGCGTTTTGCTGCAGCAGCGCCTTGTAGGCCCCGGGGCTGGTGCTCAGCCGCTCCAGCTTGGCGATTTGACTGGTCAGCATAGGGTCCGTTGCCCGGCTGGGCATCAGACCCTTGATGAAAGCGCCGGAGCCAAAATGGTTCGCCAGCCGAAAGATCGTTTCCTCCGGAAACATCAGCGTGAAATCGCTTGTGTTGGTGAAACGCGCATACCCGCTCCAGAGCACGAGGTGAGAAACCCGCTCCGGATACGTCGCCGCGAGCAAAATGCTCATTGGCGCGCCTTCGGACGTGCCCAACAGCACGGCGCGTTTCGATCCAATCGCCGCCATGACGGCGATCACGTCATCCATCCGCTCTTCGAGCGATGGCACGCCAGACATTCGGTCGGAGAGACCCTGTCCGCGCTTGTCGAAGGTGACGACGCGCGCAAACGTCGCCAAGCGACGCAGGGCATCCGTCCAGCCCGGGATCTCGTGGACGAACTCGACATGGCACAGCAATCCACCGATAAAGATCAGATCGATCGCGCCCTGGCCCATCACCTGATAGGCGATGCTGATGTCTCCACTGCGGGCATAGCGCGTGGTTGGCAGTTCCAGTTCGCTCATGCGTCCTGCTTTCGGCCGGGCGGACAAATGGCGCATCCGATCCTGCCACAGCCAGCGATCCGCCGCCAAGCAGATGCCGGTGACCGGCTGAGGCGGGCCTCAACCGCTCAGTCGTGCATGCTGAAGCGGCCGTGCATGGCATCGGCGGTCAGGCGCGCGAACTGCGCACGACTCATGTGCAGCAGCGTCTCGTGATCGCCGGCTTCCATGTAGATTTCCGGCTCCTTCTGGATGCTCTCGTCGACGATGATGTCGAGCCCGTAACAGCGGCCGGCGGCGGGAACTGCGCCGTTGGCGCAGTCCATGAAGAGATCGCTGATCTCGTTTTCGCTGGCCATATCGACGTCGTCGCCGAGCCGTTCCCTCAAATCCGTCATTCGCACATGGTGCGAGGCCGGCAGCACGGCGAGCATGTATCCGCCGTCCCGCCGCAGCACGATGGCCTTGGCGACGCGGTCGCCCGGCACGTGGCAGGCTTGTGCCGTGCGCGCGGACGTCATGGTGTAGACGTGCGGGATTTCCTCATACTGGATATTTTCAGCCGACAGATAGCGGTGCAGTGTGGGTGCGATGGGCATGGTTCGGCCTCCGGTGCGGCAGCAACGCTCACCGAGATCCGTCTGCCCCGCCGGACGATGCGCGGCTTGCGTGGTTCGTTGCCCCGATCATAGGTTTTGCGGCGTCGTGCCGCAATCGCTCCGGGGGTCGCATGGAATACATTCGCCGATGGTCAGCCCTGCTGACATGATGTATCCGGCCCATTCGCCGGAACATGCACTTCCGCAACACGCGCTTATGCCGGGGCCCGCAGGGCCGCGAGGGTGGCGAGGCAGAACGCCAGCAGGGTGACGCCGGCATTCACTGCGTGCGAATATTCCCACTGCAGGCGCAATGCTTGCCAGTTCTCCGGCTGCAGCAGCCAGTTGTTGGTCACGCTGTTGACCGGCTGGGTCCAGGTCACGAAGATGACGAGGTTGAGCGCGATCAGCGCTGCCGCGCCGAGCGCAAGGGAAAACGCAAGCCGCTTGCCCCGCGCGACATAAGCGAGCGCCAGATTTGCCACAAGCGCCGCCGGCAACAGCAGGCCGACAATCCACCAGCCGCGATAGATGCCCTGCACGACAAAATACTGTTCCATCGGCAGCACGATCTTTCGCGGCAGCTCGTACACATGCGCGCCCGGCGCGATCAGCGCGAGCCCGGTCACGACAATAGCGAGGAATCGAACGATCATGTGCGAGTCCTGTAATTGGGGGGAATGTCAGGAGGCCGAGCGGCCGCCCTGTCGGTCTAACCATTGCAAGAGATGGTCGTTCCCGTCAAACCTCGCGGCTAGAACCGCACACAGGCCTGGTGGATGATCAGCCCCACCGATCGCTGCTCGAAGCGGCGCTTGTAGGCCTCGGCGATCGCCTCGATCTTCGCCCGGTCGTCGCCGCCGCCGGGCAGCACGATCTCGATCAGCTTGCTGCCCTCGCGCAGGATGCTGCCGCGCCGCGCATCGCGCCACTGCCCGGCGGCATCGACGACGGTGAAGCCGTCGGGAAAGCGCGGCGTCACCTCGCGCGCGACGAAATCGCTCCAGTCCGATTCGCTGACGCGGACCTGATCCTCGACATTGCGGCCGAACAGCAGCTGCGCCACCTGTCTTGCCTGCAGCGAGGCGTCGCATGGAATGGAATCGGTGGCGGCCGGCGCCGGCGCAATCATGAGCAGCATGCCGAGTACGGCGAGGTGCACGTGCCGAAGCGATTTCGTTAGCCCCACCACCATCAAGCGCGCCCCTCCTGCCGCATCGTGTCCCGCATTCCATAGCACCTGCCGTTGAAGGTTTTGACGGTCACATGGAAGTCGCGGTTTCGTTATGTCGTCGCCCATGCATGCGTCCGGCCTTGCAACGGTCGGGCGGAATGCTACACCTTCCAGCCGCGCCGCGCGCCCCCTCCGCTTACCGCCACCATGACTATACTCTCGGCCACGCCCCAGGAAATCAGGACCGCACTGCTGCTGCGCGGGGAAGTCGCGCTGCTCGATCTCAGGCATGAGGCGCAGTTCGCCACCGGCCATCCGCTGTTCGCCGCCAACATGGCCGCTGACCGCATCGCGCTGGAGGCGGAGACGCGCCTGCCGCGCATGAACGCGCCGATCGTTCTTTACGACAATGGCGAAGGACTGGTGCCGGCAGCGCGCGAAAGCCTTGCGAGACTCGGCTACAGCAATGTCCGCGAGCTCGCCGGCGGACTGAAGGCCTGGCGCGACGCCGGCTACGAGCTGTTCGAGGACGTCAATTCCTACGCAAAAGCATTTGGCGAGCTGGTCGAACACCGCAGACACACGCCGTCGCTGCCGGCTGACGATGTCGCCGCGCTGATTTCCTCGGGCGCCGATATCGCCATCCTCGACGTTCGCCGCTTCGACGAATACGCCACCATGAACATCCCGGGCTCGGTCAGCGTGCCCGGAGCCGAGCTCGTGCTGCGCGCCGCCAGGGCCGCGCCCGATCCCGCCACCACCATCGTGGTGAACTGCGCCGGCCGCACCCGCTCCATCATCGGCACGCAATCCCTGATCAATGCCGGCGTGCCCAACAAGGTGGCGGCGCTGCGCAATGGCACCATCGGCTGGACGCTGGCGAAGCACGCGCTGGAGCACGGCGCGAACCGGCGCGGGGCCATCGGCGCCTTCGACGGCGCGGAGAATGGCGCCCGCGACGTCGCCTATCGCGCCGGCGTGCGGCGGCTCAGCACCAGCGATTTCGTCGCGCTGCAGGGAGAGACCAACCGCACGCTATACCGCTTCGACGTCCGCGACGCCGAGGAATATACGGCCGGCCATCTCCCGGGCTTTCGCCATTACGCCGGCGGCCAACTGGTGCAGGAGATCGACATGGCCGCACCCGTGCGCGGCGCGCGCATCGTGCTGACCGACGACAAAAGCATCCGCGCCGACATGACGGCGTCATGGCTCGCGCAAATGGGCTGGGAAGTCTACGTGCTCGACGGCGGCTATGACGGCGCACTGGAGCGCGGCGCGCCCGCGGTGGTGCCGAAGCCCGATCCCGCGCATCGTTACCGCCGGCCCTATGAAGGCACCGACAGCTCGGCTGAAAAAATGCAGGCTTATCTCGATTGGGAGTACGGCCTCGTCGAGCAACTCCGCCGCGACGGCACGCATGGGTTCTTCGTGATCTGAGCCCGAGAGAAGGTCATGACGGAATAGGTGCATTACGCCGAACATAACGGGTGTCGTCCCGGCCTAGTGCGCAGTTGCGCACCAGGCCGGGGCGACGGCGGAGGTGAGGCTCCAACTGTTGCAGCTCCGGCACGACGGGCAAATCACGGCGGAAGCTGTCAAGTCCCCGGATCAAAAATATTTCGCTTTACCGGAATTCTGATTTGCGTTATTGATCCGCCCAGCCCGTGCCACCAAAGGGACGTTT
>DATEJC010000105.1:0-2362 GCA_035278345.1 Bradyrhizobium sp.
CGCCAATAGCTTTCGGGATGGAACAACTTTTCCAGCGCGCCAGCATCGCCAAGGGCCGCCTCGAACGCGGACAGCCAGCCTTCGGCGGCAATCGCAATGTCCGACGTCTTGTCCAGCATGCGCGCGTCTCTCCAGCGAGCCGTCTTGAGCGGCCTGTTGGAGAGAAGCCTATACCCATTCGGGACGGCCCAGAAAGATGCCCCGCGCGCAGGCGGCTATGACCCAAGCGACAGGATGTGCCCCTCATCGGGCGAAACACGGCCGTTCAGCGTGTCCAGGTAGACCTTCTTCACGGCCTCCGGTCCGTGGCTTTCCGTTACCTTGAGCCATTTATCGAGTTTTGGCGCAAAGTGTGACCAGGCGGCGCCGAAGCGCTGCTCGACCCCGCCCGGGCCCCATTCCTTCGCCCGCTTGCGGATATGATCAGGCGCGAAGAACCAGCTCGGCTTGGCGCCCGGCAGTTCGGGCTCGTTGGCCTCCGTGCTGCGATGGGTGAGCCCAACGCGGCCGGAATATTTCATCTGATCGCCGAAATGGCGGTGCAGCGTCTCGCGCAAGCGACTGTTGCCGGCCATGTCGACATAGGCGACCGGCGCGTTCGCCGGCAACGACGTGACCTTGTCGTAGGTGACGACCTCGTCATAGCAGCCGAGCGACTGCACGAAGGCGACGTTCGACGCCGAGGTCAGCCCGATCACCTTGATGCCCTTGCGCTGGTGCAAGAGATAAGCAAGGCCGAACGCAGTCTTGCTGGATGCGGACGACAGCAGCACGCTCTTCGCGCCGAACATCTCGTTCTCGCCGAGATCATCGTCGACCATGAATGACAGCATGAACAGCGGCCGCAGCAGCGCCTGATAGTCGCCCCGGCGGCCTTCGAAGTCAGCATTGCCGGATACGCGCGCGTAGGAATTGTAGACCGGAGAGACGCCCTGGCGGTGCGCGGCGCCGTCGCGCAAGCCGCGCTTGCTGACATCGGCCGCCTCGATGACGAGATGGCTCGCCATCGGGAAATAGCCGAACAGTGTTTCCCCGGCGGCAATGGCCGGATGTTTCGAGGCGATCACCTCGCCAAAGCCCCACACCGGAATGTTGCCGAAGCCGTCGGGAGCGGGAAACAGGGTCCAGTATTTCAGGGTGTCGCCCGTGACCGCATAGGTGATGTTGTTGGCGGTGAATGCAAAGCGCGTCACCTTCACCAGCAGCGCCTCCTCGGGCAAGGTGTCGGCATCGGGCAGTTGAGTTTCGATGAACTTGCAGCGCTGCAAGTCGTTGCGCGCCACGACGAAGTCGGTGGACCTCATGATTGCTCTCCCGCGGGTGACGGCGATCCTTTGCTACGGACGCACGCGCGGCGCAACCGCAACAAAGTTTGAAAAGCTGTTCGCTTTCCTCAGGCCGCCGGCCGCAGCTGGCCCTCGGCATAGAGGTCACGCAGCTTGCGCTTGAAGATCTTGCCGCTGGCCTCGCGAGGCAGCGCGTCGAGGAACTGGATGTCCTTCGGCACCTTGAAGTTGGCGAGCCGCGCGCGCAAAAACTCCTTCACCGCCGCGGGGGACAGTTTTGCGCCCGCTTCCGGCTCGATGCAGGCGAACAGCCGCTCACCATATTCGTCATCGGGCACGCCGAACACCGCACAGTCGCGCACGCCCTCCATGCCGATCAGCGTGTTCTCGATCTCGGCCGGATAGATATTGACGCCGCCAGAGATCACCATGTCGCGCTTGCGGTCGCACAGGAAGAGATAGCCGTCGGCATCGAGATAGCCGACATCGCCGACGCTGACGAGACCGTCGCGGCCGGCTTCGGCGCGCGCAGCGGCATTGCCGTGATAGTCGAAATCGGCAATCGCGGTCTGCCGCATGAAAATCTCGCCGGGCTCGCCGACATCGCACTCGGTGCCGTCGGGCCGGAGAATCCTCACGATGCCGCCCTCGATGGCGCGGCCCACCGTGCCGGGCTTGGCCAGCGCCTCGGCGGACGAATGCCACACCGGAATGCCGGTCTCGGTCGAGCCGAGATACTCATTGATGACCGGACCCCACCATTCGATCATCGCGCGCTTGACGTCGACCGGGCAGGGCGCCGCGCCATGGATGACGAAACGGAGCGATGAGACGTCATAACGCTTGCGCACGTCCTCCGGCAACCGCAGCAGCCGCACGAACATGGTCGGCACCGCATGCATGTGGCTGATGCGATATTTTTCCACCAGCTGCAGCAAATCCTCGGGATCGAAGCGCGGCTCGAGCACGATGGTCGCGCCATGGCGGAACGCCAGCATGCCGTAGGAATTCGGCGCCGAGTGATACATCGGCCCGTTCATCAGCACGACCTGGTTGTCATTGGGCGCGACGCCGTA
>DATEJC010000106.1:0-8953 GCA_035278345.1 Bradyrhizobium sp.
GGGCGGGTGCGTGAACTCGTCGACATCCTGTCGGAGCTTGAGCCCAACGAGGACGACGAGGGCGGAGCCGCACCGACCGGTCCGTCCTGAAAGGGCGCCCACTCCGTCCATTGAAAAACGCCCTCCGCGCTTTGGCGCGAAGGGCGTCTCTTTTTAGAACCGGCGCGACGTGCCTTAGTTCAACTTCCGCTTCGGCACCGGTGCCTCGAACTGCGCGATCTCGGCGGTCTGGGCCGGCTTGCCGTTGAAGGTCAGCACATTGCCCTTGGTCGAGATCGTGACCTTGTCGCCGTCGGCGACCTCGCCGGCCAAAATCATCTCGGCGAGCGGATCCTGCACGCTGCGCTGGATCACCCGCTTCAGGGGACGGGCGCCATAGGCGGGATCCCAGCCCTTGTCGGCGAGCCAGTCGCGCGCGGAAGGTTCGAGCGTCAGCGTGATCTTGCGATCTTCGAGCAGCTTCGTCAGCCGCGCGAACTGGATCTCGACGATCCGGCCCATCTCGCTCTTCTGCAGGCGATGGAACAGGATGATCTCGTCGACACGGTTGAGGAATTCGGGGCGGAAATGCGCCCGCACCATTCCCATCACCTGATCGCGCACGGCCGAAGTATCCTCGCCTTCCGGCTGGTTCACCAAAAACTCCGAACCGAGGTTGGAGGTCATGATGATCAGCGTATTGCGGAAGTCGACAGTACGGCCCTGACCGTCGGTCAGGCGGCCATCATCGAGCACCTGCAGCAGGACGTTGAACACGTCCGAATGCGCCTTCTCGATCTCGTCGAACAGCACGACCTGATAAGGCCGCCGCCGCACCGCCTCGGTGAGCGCGCCGCCCTCGTCATAGCCGACATAGCCGGGAGGTGCGCCGATCAGGCGGGAGACCGAGTGCTTCTCCATGTATTCGGACATGTCGAGGCGGACCATCGCGGTCTCGTCGTTGAAGAGATACTCCGCCAGGGCCTTGGTGAGCTCGGTCTTGCCGACGCCGGTGGGACCCAGGAACATGAACGAGCCGGTCGGCCGGTGCGGATCCTGCAAACCCGCGCGCGAACGGCGCACGGCGGTTGCCACCGCACGGACGGCCTCGGCCTGGCCGACGACGCGATTGCCGAGCGCCTCCTCCATCTTGAGGAGCTTGTCCTTTTCGCCTTCCAGCATCTTGTCGACGGGCACGCCGGTCCAGCGCGACACCACCTGCGCGATGTGATTGGCGGTGACCGCCTCCTCCATCATCTCGCCGGGGGCCTCGTTCTCCTCGATCGCGGCAAGCCTCTTCTCCAGCTCCGGGATCTTGCCATAGGCAAGCTCGCCCGCGCGCTGGAATTCGCCTCGGCGCTGCGCGTTGGCTAGTTCGATGCGGAGCGCATCGAGCTCGCTTTTGATCTTCTGCGCATCCGACAGCTTGTTCTTCTCCTTGCTCCAGCGCGCCGTCAGAGCAGCCGACTTCTCCTCGAGGTCAGCGAGCTCCTTTTCCAGCGTCTGCAGCCGGCTCTTGGAGCCCGGATCGCTTTCCTTCTTCAGCGCCTCCTGCTCGATCTTGAGGCGGATGATGTCGCGGTCGAGCAGATCGAGCTCTTCCGGCTTGGAATCGACCTGCATCTTCAGCCGCGCCGCCGCCTCGTCCATGAGGTCGATGGCCTTGTCGGGCAGGAAGCGGTCGGTGATGTAGCGATTCGACAGCGTCGCCGCGGAGACGAGCGCCGAGTCGGTGATGCGCACGCCGTGATGCTGCTCGTACTTGTCCTTCAAGCCGCGCAGGATCGAGATGGTGTCCTCGACCGTGGGCTCGCTGACATAGATCGGCTGGAACCGCCGGGCGAGCGCGGCATCCTTTTCGACGTGCTTCTGGTACTCATCGAGCGTGGTGGCGCCGATGCAGTGCAGTTCGCCGCGCGCCAGCGCCGGCTTCAGCAGATTCGACGCATCCATCGCGCCGTCGGCCTTGCCGGCGCCGATCAGCGTATGCATCTCGTCGATGAACAGCACGATGCTGCCCTCGGCGGAGATCACTTCCTGGAGCACGGCCTTCAGCCGCTCTTCGAATTCGCCGCGGTACTTTGCGCCGGCAATCAGCGCACCCATGTCGAGCGAGAGCAACTTCTTGTCCTTCAGGCTCTCCGGCACGTCGCCGTTGACGATGCGCAGCGCAAGGCCCTCGACGATCGCGGTCTTGCCGACGCCGGGCTCGCCGATCAGGACGGGATTGTTCTTGGTGCGGCGGGATAGCACCTGGATGGTGCGGCGGATTTCCTCGTCGCGGCCCACAACCGGATCGAGCTTGCCGTCGCGCGCGGCCTGGGTCAGGTCGCGGGCATATTTCTTCAGCGCGTCATAGGCGTTTTCGGCTGTCGCAGAGTCCGCCGTGCGGCCCTTGCGCAGCGCCTCGATCGCTGAGTTAAGATTTTGCGCGGTGACGCCGCCCTTGTTCAGGATGCCGCCGGCTTCGCTGTTCTTGTCGAGCACGAGGCCCAGCAGGAGCCGCTCGACGGTGACAAAGCTGTCGCCAGCCTTTTCGCCCGCCTTCTCGGCGGCGTCGAAGGCGCGCGCCAGTTCCGGCGCGAGATAGATCTGGCCGGCGCCGCTGCCGGAAACCTTCGGGAGCTTGTTCAGCGCCTCTTCAGTCGCCTTCAGGATGGCGCGGGAATTGCCGCCGGCGCGGTCGATCAGGCCGCTCGCCAGCCCCTCATTGTCATCCAGCAGCACTTTCAGCACATGCAGTGTCGAGAACTGCTGGTGGCCGTCGCGCATGGCAAGCGACTGCGCCGACTGGATGAAGCCGCGCGCACGTTCAGTGTATTTCTCAATATTCATTGTTCACTTCCCTCGGCATGCCGCGAGCACCCCTAAGGCATGATTGCGGCATCTTCATTGGGTATCCACGGACCGCATTGACATTCCTCAACTGGCCGCGGTCGTCGCCCTCGGTAGGCTTGACGCAAATATGGGCATGGGGTTCCCGGATCGGAAGGGATGGCCTCACAAAATCGCGAGCGGTGGCGCTGACCCGAAGAATCCCTTAATAAGCCGCATGCCCGAGCCCGCCCCCGCCCCAGCCAAGATCGCCGGCCTCTACCGCTATCCCGTCAAAGGCCTGACCCCGGAGTCCCTGCAGCGCACGGTGCTCAAGCCAGGCCAGACCCTGCTCGCCGACCGCCGCTACGCCATCGAGAACGGCCCCTCCGGCTTCGACCCGGCCGCGCCGGTCTGGCTGACCAAGGCCCATTTCCTGATGTTGATGCGGGACGAATGGCTGGCCGGCCTGCGCACTCATTTCGAGGACGCCACCAACGTCCTGACCATTCACCATAACGGCAAGGTCGCGGTCCAAGGTAATCTGGAAACCGCGGAAGGTCGGACAGCGATCGAAAGCTACTTTGCCACTGCCTTTGCCGGCGAGATCAAGGGCCCGCCAAAGCTGCTGTCGAGCCCCGGCCACAGCTTTTCCGATGTCGCCCGCAAGGTCGTCTCCATCATCAATTTCTCCAGCGTGCGCGCCATCGAGAACATGGTAGGCGCGCCGGTCCATCCGCTGCGCTTCCGCGCAAACCTCTATGTCGAGGGCTGGCCGGCCTGGTCGGAATTCGACCTGCTCGACCGTACGATCGCGATCGGCGAGACCAGGCTGAAGGTGGTGAAACGCATCGTCCGCTGCGCCGCCGTCAACGTCGATCCGGATACGGCGGAGCGCGACCTCGCCATCCCGCAAGCCTTGCAGCGCCGGCTCGGCCATGGCGATTGCGGCATCTATGCCGAGGTGATTACCGGTGGCGGGATTGCCGTCGGCGATGCCATTACCGCAGAGCAGGCGGAGCTGATCTGAGGCAGCTGTATCCTCGTCATTGCGAGGAGCGAAGCGACGAAGCAATCCAGCTTTGGCTCCACGGCGAAGGAAGCTGGATTGCTTCGCTGCGCTCGCAATGACGGCAAGGTCCGTCAGTTCGGCATGACGTAGGCGTAGATGCGTCCGCGCGACACCGGAGCCTCGCGCACGCGGTTGCCGTTGTTGCCGGAGATCATGATCGGATTTCCCTTGGCATCGACGCCGGTGATGATGCCGACATGACCGCCGCTGCGGCCGCGCGTCATCACCGCGATGGCGCCGACCTGCGGCCCCGAAACGCGCGTGCCGTATTTGGCGAACGAGCTCGCCATGTCGGAGCCGGTGCCGCGGTGGCCGGTCTGCTGCAGCACCATGTTCATGAAACGAGCGCACCACAGGCTACCGCGGCCGGTCGGGTTGCCGCCGACATAGCGGCGCGCCTCGGCGACGAGGTTGGAGCCGGACGGAGCGGCGGCATCGGAGCTCACTGCGCCGGCGGTACCTGGCGCAACGCTGGCTTGGCTGTTCTCAAGGCCGCGCGCGCGCATCTGCGCCACGCCGCGCTCAAAGCGCGATTGCCGCGCGATACGCCGATACTGATGCCGGGATTGAGAGCGGGCGCGACGCATTGTGCTGCCCGCGTCCGATGTCATGCCGGTAAAGCTGCCGGCGTTGCCGAAGCCAGCCTCGCCCATCTGCGAAGCATCGCGCTGCCAGCCCGACTGCCTGGCGACATGGCGATACTGATATCGTGATTGATGGCTGACATGCCATCGCGCGTGATGGCCGGTGTGATGATAAGTGTGCGCGTGGCGGCTTGCGCCATGATGCGGACGGGCCGAAGCCGGAGTGATAGATGCGGCGATTGCCGCGGTGAGCAGTGCCAGCGCCGCAAGAAGAGGCCGGCAAAACGCAACCATTCCAAGCATACTCAATCCTCTGTAAACACCCCCGTTCCCCCGCAACGCGCCAGCCTTGCGCGAAGCCGAAGCGCGTTTTGCCTTGGGGTGTGGCGACAGCAAGATTTCATGCGGCAGTGCGGGAACGATTCCCGGGTCATACCGCGCAGATTCCGTGACCAAAAAAGTTCAGGCCGGCCGCATTGCGGCCACGAGCATTAACTGCAATTTTGAGCGCGGCTCTCAGAAGAGGAACCCGAAATGCCCTATGCCGTCGCCAAGGATAACGTCCGTCTCTATTTCGAGGAGGCGGGCAGCGGAACGCCGATCATCTTCCTGCACGAGTTCGCGGCGGATCACACCAACTGGGAGCCGCAGATGCGTTACTTCTCGCGCGGCCACCGCTGCATCGCCTATTCCGCGCGCGGCTATACGCCGTCGGATGTGCCGCCGACGGCGGACGTCTACAGTTACAAGCATTTCTATACTGACGCGCTCGCCGTCCTCGATCATCTCAAGATCGACAAGGCGCACTTCGTCGGGCTGTCCATGGGCTCCTATTCCTCGCTGCAGGTCGGTCTCAACGCGCCCGAGCGCGCCCTGTCGATGACGCTCGCCGCCGTCGGCTCAGGCTCGAGCCTGGAAAATCTCGACGCCTTCCGTGCCCAGTGCCGCGCCAATGCCGAGCAGTATGAAGCGATCGGGTCAGTGGAGGTCGCCAAGGTGACGCGCGAGGCGCCGAGCCGCATTCCCTTCCTGCTGAAGGACCCGCGCGGCCATGCCGATTTCTATGCCGCGCTGGCGCGCCACAGTGCGAAAGGCTCGGCCAACACCATGCGCAGCTTCCAGGGCGGCCGCCCCTCGATCTACACCATGGCGGATGCGATCCGGAAAGTGCCGACGCCGGCGCTGATCCTGTGCGGCGACGAGGACGACAATTGCATCGAGCCGAGCCTGTTCCTGAAGAAGCATCTGCCGGCCGCGGGTCTCGCCCTCTTCCCCAAGGCAGGCCATGTGCTCAATCTGGAGGAGCCGGCGCTGTTCAACGAAATGGTCGAGCGCTTTGTCGCGTTGGTGGAGGCCGGCCGCTGGCCGGTGCGCGATCCAAGGTCGCTGGTGCACGCGCCGGTCTAGGCAGCAAGGAACCTTCAGGATTTGGCTTCGGCGCCCAAGTCGGCCTTTTGTCCAATCCTGGATTCCGTGCCTTCGATCAGCCGCCTGATGTTGGCTCTGTGCAGCGCAATCACATAGACGGCACCACAAAGGCAAAGAGCGATAAAGGGAATTGCACTCGGAGCGAACAGATACATCAGCACCGGTGCGCAGCTGACGGCACTCATCGACGCGAGAGAGACGTATCGGGACAGCCAGACAATCGCGAGGAAGATGGCGAATGCGCAGAGCGCAGCCGGCATGTTCATCGCCATCATCGCGCCGAATCCCGTCGCCGCACTTTTTCCGCCCCGCCAGTTGAGGAAGATGGACTTGCTGTGCCCGACGAGCGCCAGGATGGCTGCAGCGACGGGGAGCCATGGGCCGAGCGGCGAGTTGGCGAGCTCGGGCACCCAGCCATTCCCTAGCGCGAGGATCGCTATCAGAACTGGCACGTATCCCTTGGCGACATCAACGACAAACACGAACGCGGCGGCTGCCTTGCCTGCCGTTCGCAGGACGTTGGTCGTCCCCGTACTACCGCTGCCGACCTTGGTAAGATCGATCTGCTTCCACGCCCTTACGACCCAGTACCCGGTTGGAATCGCGCCACAAAAGTATGCAAGCAGCAGGATGAGAACCGTGTTCATTCCTCTTTGCTCCTTGCATCAGCAGCCTGATGGACAAAAGCGTCACTTGCCGCGGCTGAGCAAAAACACGCCCTGCTCGCCGAACATGTTCCACACCCACCAGGGCAGGTTCAGCGGCACCGGCCGTCCGTAGAGATCGAGCGCCACCGCGCGCTCCATCTTGACGTTGATCGCGTCGCACAGCTCGACGAAATCCTTGATGGTGCAGAAGTGGATGTTGGCGGTGTCGTACCAGGTCGCCGGCAAATTCTCCGTCCGCGGCATGTGGCCGCCGATCAGGAGCTGCAGCCGCATCTTCCAGAAACCGAAATTCGGGAAGGAAACGATGGCGCGCCGGCCGATGCGCAGGAGATTCTCCAGCACGACCTTGGGCTGGCGCGTGGCCTGCAGCGTCTGCGACAGGATCACGTAATCGAAGGCATCGTCGGGATAATTCACGAGATCGGTGTCGGCGTCGCCCTGCACCACCGCAAGGCCCTTGGCGACGCAGCGGTTGACGCCCTCGCGCGATAGTTCAATACCGCGCCCGTCGATGCCGCGGCTCTCCAGGAGTTGCAGCAGTTCGCCATCGCCGCAACCGACGTCGAGTACGCGCGAGCCGGGTTCGACCATGCCGGCGACCAACAGATGGTCGGTGCGGTACTTGCCGGTGCGATCCGGCGCGATGCCCGGCAGTGGCAGGGCCGGTTCCTGAAGCGCCATATCAACCACCTGATTTGAGCCCGCGCGCGCGGCCTGCCGATTGCAGGAAGGCCCGCGAGATGTCGAAGAGTTCGGGCACATCGAGCAGGAATGCGTCGTGACCCTTGTCAGTCTCGATCTCGGCAAACGACACCCGCGCACTCGAGGCGTTCAGCGCATGCACAAGCGCCCGCGATTCCGATGTAGGGAACAGCCAGTCACTGGTGAAGGATACCACGCAGAAGCGCGTCTTGATGCCGGTGAACGCCTTCGCCAGTACGCCGTCGTGGTCGGCAGCGATGTCGAAATAATCCATCGCGCGCGTCAGGTAGAGATAGCTGTTGGCATCGAAGCGCTCGACAAACGACGAGCCTTGATAGCGCAGATAGCTTTCGACCTGGAAATCCGCGTCGAACGAGAACGTCGGCAGGTCGCGGTTCTGCATGCGCCGGCCGAACTTGCGGTGCAGCGCAGCGTCAGAGAGATAGGTGATGTGGCCCGCCATGCGCGCGACGGCAAGACCGCGATGCGGAAGCGTACCCTGCTCGAAATAGCGTCCGCGGCGCCAGTCGGGATCGGCCATGACCGCCTGGCGACCAAGCTCATGGAATGCGATGTTCTGCGCAGAGTGGCGCGTCGAACAGGCTACTGGCATCGCCGAGAATACGCGCTCGGGATAAGCCGCGGTCCACTGCAACACCTGCATGCCGCCCATCGAGCCGCCGATCACGCATAGCAACGTTTCAATTCCCAGACGGTCGAGCAGCATCGCCTGCGCGCGCACCATGTCGGGAATGGTGATGATCGGGAAATCCAGCCCCCACACTTTTCCGGTGGCGGGATTGGTCGAGGCCGGCCCCGTCGAGCCCATGCATCCGCCGATGACGTTGGCGCAGATCACGAAGTATTTGTCGGTGTCGAGCGGAAGACCCGGCCCGACCATGATTTCCCACCAACCCGGCTTGCCGGTCAGGGGGTGCGCGTTGGCGACATGCTGGTCGAGCGTCAGGGCATGGCAGATCAGGATGGCATTGGAGCGATCGGCGTTGATCTCGCCATAGGTCTGGTAAGCGATCTGAAACGGCGCGAGATCGACGCCGCAATCGAGCTTGAGCGGCTGATCTATCCCGAACTTCGCGACCAGCGACGAGGGGTTGTCGGCCTCATGCGCGCGATCCTCCATCTGGATCGCCGGACTTACAATCGACTTCAACTCTGTCATCTAAGCACCGGCCTCCGCAGGGCGGAGGTCCTTCGAAACAGACATCAGGCCAATAAAAAACCCGGCCTGAACGGGGTTCGGCCGGGATATCTGTCCCCGGCCTGTTTAGCGATTTATTTAACGTGGCTGCAAGCCGGCCGGCTCAAATGACCACGGAACACGACGAAGCTAGCTGCGCGAGGCGATTTCGTCAAGGCAAAGGGCATGGTTAACCGGCGGCACGCGCGCATGAGGTGCCCAATTTCCGTCATTTCCTTTGCTTTCGGCGCCGGTCTTACCTAATCAATGGCCTTGTTCGCCGGCCTCTTTCCGGCATCCCGTTGGGTTCTTTCATGTCAAAGCCGCCCCCCGCTCCGCCCTCGCTGGCTGAGCTGCGCAAGGAGATCGATGCGATCGACGAGCAGGTGCATCGCCTGCTGATGGCGCGCGGCGACATCATCGACCGTTTGATCCAAGTGAAGCAGACCCAGGAAGTCGGGTCCGCATTCCGCCCTGCGCGCGAAGCCAGCATGATGCGGCAGCTGGT
>DATEJC010000107.1:0-3548 GCA_035278345.1 Bradyrhizobium sp.
GTATCAAAACGCCTGCCTGCGCGCGCTGAAGACCTGGCCGCAGAACGGCCCGCCGCGCGATCCCGCAAGCTGGCTGATCATGGTCGGCCGCAATGCCGGGATCGACGAGGTTCGCCGCCACCGCAAGCAGGAGGCGCTGCCGGAGGACGAGGCGATCTCCGACCTCGATGATGCCGAGTCGGAAATCGCTGAACGTCTCGATGGCTCGCACTATCGCGACGACATCTTGCGGCTGCTGTTCATTTGCTGCCATCCGGATTTGCCGGCGACGCAGCAGATCGCGATGGCGCTGCGCATCGTGTCGGGCCTCACCGTCAAGCAGATCGCGCGCGCGTTCCTGGTCAGCGATGCCGCGATGGAGCAGCGCATCACGCGGGCGAAGGCGCGCGTCGCCGAAGCAGAAGTGCCGTTCGAGACTCCCGGCGCGGTGGAGCGCAGCGAGCGCCTCGCCTCCGTTGCGGCGATGATCTACCTGATCTTCAACGAGGGCTATTCGGCGAGCGGCGACACTGCGGAAATCCGCAGCCCCCTGTGCGAGGAAGCGATTCGCCTGTCGCGGCTGTTGCTGCGGTTGTTCCAGAGCGAGCCCGAGATCATGGGGCTCACTGCGCTGTTGTTGTTGCAGCATGCGCGTTCCGCCGCGCGTTTCGACGCGGACGGCGCGGTGATCCTGCTCGAAGACCAGGACCGCTCGCTGTGGAACAAGACGCTGATCGCCGAGGGCCTCGCCCTGATCGACAAGGCGATGCGCCATCGCCGCAGCGGGCCCTATCAGGTACAGGCGGCGATATCGGCGCTGCATGCGCGCGCCGAACGGCCTGAAGAAACCGACTGGACCCAGATCGATCTGCTCTACGGCGCGCTCGAGATCATGCAGCCTTCGCCCGTGGTGACGCTCAACCGCGCGGTCGCGGTATCGAAGGTGAGGGGCCCGCAGGCGGCGCTCGACATGATCGAGCCGCTGGCCTCGCGGCTGTCGAACTACTTTCACTTCTTCGGCGTGCGCGGCGCCTTCCTGATGCAGCTCGGGCGCAACGACGAGGCGCGCATCGCCTTCGACCGCGCCATTGCGCTGGCCAACACGTCCGCAGAGGCCGCCCATATCCGCATGCATCTCGATCGCCTGATGCGCGACAGCAAGCCGCCGGTCAAAGCGGCGAAGGGCACAAAGTAGCCGTCATGGCCGGGGCTTGCCGCCTTCGCTGAAGCTTCGGCGGCCGAGTGAATTTGTGGGCCCGGCGGACCCTTGGCGGAGACGGGTCCCGGCCATGACGAATAAAAAATCTTCGAGACGTCGTCGAAATCCCTCCGCCTCGTTCGTCCTGGGACAAGAACATCGCCTAGCCTGGACGGAGCAAGCCATGACGATCTACACCGACACCACGGCCGGTTCGAACCCGGCCGTTTCGAAAACTGCACGCTGGACCGGCCGCGCGATGAGCAGCCTGGTCATCCTGTTCCTGCTGTTCGACGGCGCTATCAAGCTGGTGCCGCTGCAGGTGGTCACGGAGACCATGGACAAGATTGGCTATAGTGCGAGCGAAGATCTCGCGCGCAGCCTCGGCATCATCACCATCGTCTGCACCGTGCTCTACGCGGTGCCGCCGACCTCGATCCTCGGCGCGATCCTGCTCACCGGCTATCTCGGCGGGGCGATCGCTTCCAAGGTGCGGATCGACGCTCCGCTGTTCTCGCACACGCTGTTCGGGCTTTATCTCGGCCTGTTCGTGTGGGGCGGGCTGTGGCTGCGTGACGCCGCCCTGCGCTCGCTGCTGCCTTTCCGCCGCTAATTTTCCCCGTTACAAGACTGCTGAAAACGGAGACAGCCATGTTCGAAGTGATCATCATCATCGCCATCGTGCTCGCGGTCGCGATTGCCGTCATCCTCATCCTTGCCGCGACCAAGCCCGATACCTTCCGCATCGAGCGCAGCGCCACCATGAATGCGCCGGCGGAGAAGGTCTTTGCCGTGCTCAGCGATTTCCGTCAGTGGGGCGGCTGGTCGCCCTGGGAAACCAAGGATCCCGGCATGAAGCGCAGCTTTGCCGGCACGGAGCGGGGCAAGGGCGCCGTCTATGGCTGGGAAGGCGACAAGAACGTCGGGACCGGACGCATGGAAATTCTCGAGGCCAACGCGCCGTCAAAGCTCGTCATCAAGCTCGATTTCTTCAAGCCGTTCGAGGCGCACAACACCGCCGAATTCACAATGCTGCCGCAGGGTAATGCGACCAATGTGCACTGGGTAATGCACGGCCCCGCGCCGTTCATGTCGAAGGTGATGCAGGTGTTCATGAACTTCGACAAGATGGTGGGCAAGGATTTCGAGCAGGGCCTCGCCAATCTGAAGAGGCTCACCGAGAAGTGACCGGCGCAGCCGACGCAATTTCCGAAGGAGAATTCCAATGCAGGTCAACCCCTACCTCACTTACAACGGCAATTGCGAAGCCGCGATGAAATATTACCAGAAGGTGCTGGGCGCGAAGATCGAGGCGATGTTTCCTTTTGGCGACGGTCCGCCCGAGATGCAGATGCCGCCGGACTACAAGACGAAGATCATGCACGCGAAGGTCACGATCGACGGCGAGGTGCTGATGGCATCCGACGCGCCTCCCGGTCATTTCAAGGCGCCGCAGGGCTTCTCGGTTTCGCTGCAGGTCGAAGACCCCACCGATGCCGAACGCAAGTTCAAGGCGCTCGCCGAGGGCGGCACCGTCAGCATGCCGTTCGGCAAGACGTTCTTCTCGAAAGGCTTCGGCATGTGCACCGACCAGTTCGGCATCCCCTGGATGGTGAACTGCCCGGCGGAGATGTGAGGCAGATCGATGACCCCTCCCCTTGTTTGTGGGAGAGGGTCGCTTCGCGAAGCGAAGCGGGGTGAGGGGTATGGCTCCGCGCATGCAGCTCATCATTGAGACGCCGGTGTTCGCGGATAGAGACCCCTCATCCGGCGCGGACTTTGTCCGCGCCACCTTCTCCACAAGGGGGGAAGGAAGAACTGAGGGTCTACGAGCACCTCGGATAGATCGCAGCCAGTTCCCGCCCGCGCAGCAGCAGCATTCGCGAGGTCAACCCGCCACGGCGGCTGATCCAGTTGCGGATCGGCTCGGGATACGCTTCCTGCACCGATCTCGACGCCTCCGGCTCGGCATACAGCCGGCCGCGCTGGTCCATCGAACGCGCGGCGTGGAAGCCGAGCACGGCGCGCCGCGTCACGCAGATGCGGTCGCTCGGCACCATCATCAGCACCAGCGTGCAGGCCGACAGGCACGGCCCGTCGATCACCACGCGCTCGCCGGATTCGCGCACTTTGTCGAACAGCTCGATGAACGGGCCGACCTGGCCGCCCGGGCTGGAGATAATGCGCACCTCGGCATGCGAGGATGCAATGCCCGCGCTGAGCGCCAATGCAGCAACAATAATTCTCACACGCTTCATGCAATCCACCCGATGGCTGAGATAGGCAAGCTCACGGGTCGTCACAAGGTCAGGCCGAGCGGTTGGAAACGCCGGCTTCCGCAAAGCTTGCCATTCCATTGTGGCAGGCTAGT
>DATEJC010000108.1:0-16495 GCA_035278345.1 Bradyrhizobium sp.
TACCGTCGAAGATGCGCTGCGCGGCAATCGTCAGGGAGGCATGGTCACCCATCGGCGTTCATCCGGCGGTGGCGTCACGAACTGTTGAGGGGAGCGACGCAAACGACATCATATGGTTTGGCCTCATATGTAACCTTGGGAGCGTTGAGCGGACCCGGAACGCGGCCCTCGCGTTAACACCCGATGGGAACAAAAGGTACCACGTATCTCGGCGTCGACGGGGGCGGAACCCGGTGCCGCGCCCGGATCGAGGACGAAAACGGCCGACTCCTCGGCGAAGCAAGCTCAGGGCCCGCCACGACGCGGATTGGCGTCGAGAAGTCATGGCGGTCGATCATGGAGGCGAGCGAGGCGGCCGCCGGCAAGGCTCACCTGTCGCGCAATGATTTTGCCCGGATGCACGCCGCCATTGGCCTTGCCGGTCTCGGCCGCCGCGGCGCGGAAGCCGCGCTCAAACAGATCGCGCATCCCTTTGCCTCCATCCTCTTCATCAGCGATGGCATGGCGGCCTGTCTCGGCGCTCACAGCGGCGCTGAAGGCGCCATCGTGGTGGCGGGCACGGGTTCGGTCGGCGTTGGGCTGATCGGCGGTTGCGAAATCCGCATCGCAGGCTACGGCTTCCCGGTCTCCGATGAAGGCAGCGGCGCCCGCATGGGTCTGCAGGTGGTGCGGCTGGCGCTGCGCGCGGCGGATCGGCGCTTTGAGCTGACGCCGTTGCTGTCAGAGGTGCTGGGCGCGTTCGATAATGATCCCTACCAGGCAGTCGCCTGGTCCGAGGAAGCGAGGGCCACCGACTATGCCGCCTTCGCGCCGATCGTGATGCGGCACGCCAATCAGGGCGATCCGGTCGGCCGCCGCATCGTCGAACGCGCGGCCGATGCGATCGGCCATCTCCTCGATGTGTTCCTCGCAAAAGGGATTGAGCGGCTTTCGCTGGTCGGGGGCCTTGCGGAGGCCATCACGCCCTGGCTGACGCCGGATTTGCGCGCGCGCCTGAAACCTCCCGATGCCGATGCGGCCGCGGGGGCATTGCTGGTGGCGCGCGGGCGGCTCGCGCTGCCTACAAAGGATACTGATCGTGAACAGGCTGCGAAATTCCGCGTTTAGGGAGCGTTGGACCAAGGAGGTTTGGACCAGCCACATGGCCACCGAAGAAGTCGACCCGCGTTTTGCCGATCTTGATGCATGGCAGCTTGCTTCCGCGATGGAAGCCATGTGGGAGGGCCAGCTTGCGGCCATTGCCGCAATCGGTCATGCGCTGCCGTCGATCACGGCGGCGACCGAAGCGGCCAAGACGGCGCTCGGCGATCGCGGACGCATCGTCTATGCCGGCGCCGGCACCTCCGGCCGCGTCGCGGTCCAGGACGGCGCCGAGCTAATGCCAACCTTCGCCTGGCCCAACGAGCGCGTCCGCTTCATCGTCGCGGGCGGCGAGACCGCGTTCGTCACCAGCATCGAGGGCGCCGAGGACGATGTCGACGATGCCGTCAAGCAGGTCAAGGCCGCGCGGCTGACGCCGCATGACGTGGTGATCGCGGTTTCCGCCAGCGGCACCACGCCATTCACGGTGACGGCGCTGCAGCAGGCGGCCTCGTCCGGCGCGGTGACGATCGCGGTGGCCAACAATCCGGGCACGGCGCTGCTGCAATCGGCCAGGTTTCCGATCCTGGTCGAGACCGGGCGCGAGTTGATCGCGGGTTCGACGCGGATGAAAGCGGGCACGGCGCAGAAGGTGGTGCTCAATCTGATCTCGTCCGGCATCATGCTGCGGCTCGGGCGGGTCTATCGCGGCATGATGGTGAACATGCAGCCGACCAATGCCAAGCTGAAGCGGCGCGCGGAGCTCATGGTGGCGCAGATCGCGCAATGCGACGGCGCGCAGGCGGCCCGCGCGCTGGAAGAGGCGGAGGGCGAGATCAAGACGGCGGTGCTGCTGGCCCTGGGTGCCGACAGGAGCGAGGCCGAGAGCATCCTGCGGCAATGTGACGGCAACCTTCGCCGCGTCTTTGCCGAGCTCGCCAAGGGGAAGGACCGGGACGGCAGGGCGGCGCCACGCAAGCCGGGCGGAGCGGCCACGCCGTGACGACATCCGCGATGGCAAGCGAGATCGGGGAAAGCGCCGATGTCGTCGCCAGAATTGTTCGCAGCCGCGTCGCGACGCGCGATATTGCAGGACGGCTCGGTATCGGCGCCGCGCCACTGTGCGTCATCTGCGGCCGCGGCAGTTCGGGACACGCCGGCGTTTACCTAAGATATCTGATCGAGACGCGGCTCCGCCTCCCGGTGTCCGCCAGTGCGCCCTCCGTCATCACCGCATTTCGCACGCCCCTGCTGCTGCGCGGCGCCCTGTTCATCGTGATCTCGCAATCCGGTCGCAGCCCGGATCTGGTCGCGGCAACGCAGGCGGCACGCGCCGCGGGCGCGCGCACCATCGCCATCGTCAACGCGACAGCTTCGCCCGTCGCCGATGCGGCGGAGTTCGTCATTGCCATCGAGGCCGGCGACGAGCACTCCGTCGCGGCAACCAAGACCGTGATCGGCTCGATGGCGGCGGGCGCAGCGCTCGTCGCGGAGCTCGCTGACGATGCGGCGCTTCGCGGCGCGCTCGACCGGCTGCCCGGGCGCCTTGCTTACGCGCTGGCGCTCGACTGGTCCGGCGTTGCCGCCGATCTTGCCGGCGCATCGGCGGTGTTTGTGGCGGGGCGGGGCCTGGCGCTGGGCTCGGTGCGAGAGGTCGCGCTGAAATTGTCCGAGATCCTGCGCCTGCCTTCGATCGGTGTTTCCGCCGCCGAGCTGCAACATGGCCCGCGCGCCGCGCTATCGCAGCGCACGCCGGTGATCATGATGCGCCTGATGGACGAAACGGCCGCCACGGTCGATGCGCTGGCAAAGGAATTGCGCGCGCAACACATCGCGCTGCATCTCGCCGGCGGTCCGCTCGGCTCGCTGGCGTGGCTGGCCGAGGACGATCCCTTGACCGACGCGATCGCCATGCTCGTTCCGGCCTATCGGATGATCGAGCAGGCGGCGCGTGCGTGCGGCTTCGACCCGGATCGCCCGCCGCGGCTGAGCAAGATCACCGAGACGTTCTGATGCGACGGCTCATCGGCCCTTGAAGTCGGGCTTGCGCTTTTCCTTGAACGCCTTGACGCCTTCCTTGAGGTCGTCGCTGGCGCGGATCGGATCGAGCAGGCGGCGCACCTCGGCGACCGTCTCCAGTGGCCCCTTGGGCGTGACCTCGCGGGCGAGCTTCTTCAGGCCCTGCACGACCAGCGGCGCGTTGGCGGCGATCTTGGCCGCCATGATTTGCGCGAGCTCGACATGCTTTCCCTTCGGCGCGATTTGGTTGACGAAGCCGATCTGATACGCGCGTTCGACCGGCAGTTCCTCGCCGACCAGCAAAAACTCCATCGCCACCTTGTGCGGCAAGCGCGCGAGCACGGAGGAGATGCCGCCGGCGGTGATACCGATCTTGGCCTCGGGATAGATGAAGCGCGTGGTCTCGGACGCCACGCACATGTCGGCCATCTGCACCAGCACGAAGCCGCCGCCGACCACCCAGCCCGAGGTCGCGGCGATCACGGGCTTGTCGAGCTCGACGCCAAGGCCCGGCACCGCATGCCACATGTTGTCGGGCAGGCCGTTAACGTCGGCGCCCACGGTGTAGTAATTGTCCTCGGCCGAGGCGAGCACGGCGACGCGGTCCTCGCTGTCACGAAAGCGCTGCCATGCCTCGCGCAACTCGCTGCAAAGTTCGTTGTTCAGCGCATTATGCGCCGAGCGGCGGTCCATTGTGATGGTTGCGACGTGGCTTTTGCTCTCGTATCTGACAAGGCTCATGGAAACTCCCGGCGGGTCTGCGTTCGACTGAAAGCGTTAGTCTAGCCCGAGACGGGACAAGATGAAGTGGCCTCGGAAGCTTGCCTGTCCCGCAGGAGGGTCTTGCCGGCCTTGCTGCATGGCGGTGCAACGGGGCAATATCATGCTTGAAGCGCCGCGGAGGCCGCACGACTGGTTCGGGGGAGACGCCATTGCCTAGAACAGTCACTTTCGCGGTCGTGCTGATGCTGTGCTGGGTCGTGCCTGCGCCGGTGGCATCGGCCGCATCTCTGGAGCGCGTGGAGTTTGATAGCGCCGATCAACGGTTGTTTTCGGGCGGGTCCATCGCGGGCGAGCGCATCCAGGGCTATCTGGCCAGGCCCGATGGCGCAGGGCCTTTTCCCGCGGTCGTCGGACTGCACGGTTGCGGCGGGATGCATGACACGACCAAGCAAAGATTGGCTGATCGACTTGTCGCGTGGGGCTATGTCGTCCTGCTTGTCGACAGTTACGCGACGCGCGGGATAGCGCACGCCTGCATGTCAAGCGCGTCTGCCACCTTCCGCAAGCGCAGGCCGGATGTCTTCGGGGGTCTGGCGTTCCTGGCTGGCCAGACTTTTGTCGATCCACAACGCGTGGCGGTGGTCGGATTCTCGTCGGGTGGCTGGCTGACCCTCTCCACGGCGGAGCCAAATTCATACGAGCTGTTCGAGCTTCCAGCCAACTTGCGGTTTCGGGCGGCGGTTGCGTTCAATCCGCCATGTCAGCGGGCAGCGGCGCGCCCGGTGATACCTACGCTGATCCTGATTGGCGCTCTCGACGATTGGACGCCGGCGGCAGACTGTTCCGACAAAGTCGCCGGCTGGGGCAACGACGGGCCGCCGGTCGAGCTCGTGATCTATCCCGGCACGTACCATGGATTCTATTATGAATACCTTCAGCCCGGCAGGAAGATGTTTGATCACTGGCTGGAGTACAACGGGGAAGCGGCGGACGATGCAGATCGCCGCCTGCACCGGTTTCTCGATCGCCACCTCAACTGAAGGCAGGCCAATTGCGGCAACGCCGCGCCTGACGGACGCCTAGCTTCGTTCGCCCGTCGCGCCATCGCGCAGCGGCGCGCGGCTCAGTTCATTGCCCGCAGTGATGGCCTTGCGGAGCAGGCGCATCAGCTCGGCGGCTTCCTTGTCGGTGAGGCCGCGGATCATCATCCGCTGCGCCGCTTCGACGGCGGGCGTGATGCCGCGCAGCGTGCGCCGTCCTTGTTCGGTGAGATGCAATTCGCGGGCGCGGCGGTCGCGGCTGCTGGCCCGGCGCAGCAGCAGGCCTTTCTGCACCAGGCGGTCGACCACGCCGGTGATGGTGGTCCGGTCATAGGCAATCAAGCCGGCGAGGGTGATCTGGTCTATCCCGGCGTTGGTCCTGATGGTCGCGAGCGCCGCGTATTGAACCGGCGTGAGATCGAAGCCGGCTTCGGAGACCTCGGCAAGGAACACGGCGACCGCAATCTGCTGGAACCGGCGCGCCAGATGTCCAGGCATTTCATGGGGGTCTCTCACGAAGCTCTCCAGAATCGGGACGACGGTTGACAAGCATACTGATGATCAGCATACTGATCAATATCAAATGCTGTCCCGACGCGAAAATGGCGGGGAGGATCGGGTCTCATGCAGTTTCACCTGAACGGCTTCGAGCCGGGCGATCCCGAAATCCTCGACCCGGCGGCGCGTGTCCAGACTGCGCAAAGCGCCGCATCCATTCCCAATGAGGTCGACGTCCTCATCGTCGGCTGCGGGCCGGCGGGCCTCAATCTCGCGGCCCAGCTCTCGGCCTTCCCTGATATCAAGACCTGCATCGTCGAGCAGAAGGCGGAACGGCTGCTGCTGGGCCAGGCCGACGGGATCGCGTGCCGCACCATGGAGATGTTTCACGCCCACGGCTTCGCCGAACGGGTGGCGAAGGAAGCCTGCTGGATCAACGAGACCACGTTCTGGAAGCCCGAGGAGGGCAAGCCCGGCAACATCGCGCGCAGCGGCAGGGTGCAGGACGTCGAGGATGGCTTAAGCGAGTTTCCGCATGTCGTTATCAATCAGGCGCGCGTGCATGACTTCTTCCTCGAAGTGATGCAGCGGTCGGCGGCCAAGCTCGCGCCGTTTTACTCGCGGCGCCTGCTTGATCTGAAGGTCGATCCGGCGGCAAGCCCGGGCGACCATGCAGTGACGGTCAAGCTCGAGCGCATCGATGCTGCGCATCACGGCGAGGTCGAGACGGTCCGCGCCCGCTATGTCGTCGGCTGCGACGGGGCGCGCAGCGCCGTGCGCAAGTCGATCGGCCGCGAACTGCACGGCGATTCCGCCAATCATGCCTGGGGCGTGATGGATGTGCTCGTCGTCACCGATTTCCCCGACATCCGCTACAAGTCGCTGATCCAGTCGGCCGGCGACGGCAGCGTTCTCGTGATCCCGCGCGAGGGCGGTTATCTGGTGCGGCTCTATGTCGAGCTCACCCGGCTCGATGTCGGCGAGCGCGTGGCCGGCCGCAAGATCACCGTCGAGGATCTGATCGCCAAGGCGCGGCGGATCCTTAATCCCTACACGCTCGAGGTGAAGGAGATCGCCTGGTGGTCCGTCTACGAGATCGGCCAGCGGCTGTGCGACAAGTTCGACGACGTGCCCGAGGCGGAAGTCGCAGCGCGCTTGCCGAGCGTGTTCATCGCCGGCGATGCCTGTCATACCCACAGCCCGAAGGCCGGCCAGGGCATGAACGTCTCCATGCAGGACACCTTCAATCTCGGCTGGAAACTTGCCGCGGTGCTGCGCAAGCGCTGCGCGCCGCGGCTGTTGCATACTTACTCGGCCGAACGCCAGGCCGTGGCGAAGGAGCTGATCGACTTTGACCGCGAATGGGCCTCGATCCTTGCCTCCGAAAAGCGAGAAGGCGAGGGCGCCGATCCCGCCAGGACCCAGGACTATTTTGTCAGGCACGGCCGCTACACCGCCGGCACGGCCACGCATTATCGCCCGTCGATCATCACCGCCAAATCCGACCACCAGCATCTCGCCAGGGGCTTTGCGATCGGGACGCGGTTTCATTCCGCGCCGGTGATCCGCCTTTGCGATGCCAAGCCGGTTCATCTCGGCCACACCGTCAAGGCGGACGGGCGCTTCCGGGTCTTTGCGTTTGCGGATGGGGAAGACCCGACAGATCCCGATTCCGCCATTCGTGCGCTGTGCGATTTTCTCGGGAGTGCGGACTCGCCGGTCAGGAGGTACACGCCCGCCGGCGAGGACATCGATTCCGTGATCGACGTCCGCGCGGCGTTTCAGCAAAGCCATCGCGATCTCGCCATCGAGGCCATGCCGGCGCTGCTGCTGCCGCGCAAGGGACGTTACGGACTCTGCGACTACGAAAAGATGTTCTGCCCCGATCTGAAGAGCGGCCAGGATATCTTTGCGATGCGCGGCATCGATCGCAAGACGGGATGCATGGTCGTGGTGCGGCCGGACCAATATGTCGCGCACGTGCTGCCGCTCGATGCCTATGCGGACCTCTCGGCCTATTTCGACGGCTTCATGGTGCAGACGAACTGAAGGTCCGTGGGGCGGACGCAGACGCTAACCGCCAAAATTCAGTAGCGCGTCGCCTCGATGCGCAAAAATGCAAGGATAGTTCGCAAAAACCCAAGAGACGCTCCGATAGGTGTGGCGGCGACGTGACAGACGCGAGTCGAGGCGAGTGTCAAAATGGGAGCTCTTGAACATCTACACCGATCTTTGGGGAGATTGCCGTGAACAAACTCGTGGTCGCTGCCGCCATGGTTCTGATGGGAACGGCCGGCGCGATGGCCGCGGACATGGCGGTGAAGGCGCCCCCGCCGCCTCCGGTTGCCGCGTTCAGTTGGGCCGGTTTCTACGTCGGCGGAAACCTCGGCTACAGCTGGGGTGAGTCACGCAACGACTGGAACATTGTCAACCCAAACACTGCCATCGATCCGCTCTCCGGCGTTTGCCGGCCTGCCGGATTTGCACTGTGCCTCAACAGCGCCGACAAGGCGCGCCTGGAAGGCGTGATCGGCGGCCTGCAGGCCGGCTACAACTGGGTCAGCGGCAAATACCTGCTGGGTATCGAAGGCGATGTTCAATACTCGGGCCAGAAGGCTGACCAGGTCTTCAACAGGACCTTCGAGTCCGGCGCGACCTTGAATGGCAATCCGTTTCCCGGCGCCATATCCGCAACCTACTCGGAATCGCTGCAGTGGCTCGGTACGCTCCGCGGCCGGGTCGGCCTGGTCAGCGACCGCTGGGCTTTCTATGCCACTGGCGGTCTGGCGGTAGGCGAAGTCAAGATCGACGGCAGCATCACGGGCATTTCCAACGCCAACGTCGCGCCGCCGGGCTGCGCTCCAATCTCCGGGTTCGCAGCGTCGGTGATCTGCCCGTTCGGCGCCTTCAGCAATCGCGAGACCAGGGTGGGGTGGACCCTGGGAGGCGGCATCGAGGGCATGATCTCTCCGCGCTGGAGCTGGAAGGTGGAGTACCTGCACGTCGACCTCGGGAAGGCAGAGACGAGGTTTGCCACCATGGCCGGGTGCTGGGGCAACTACGCCGTGGTCGGCAACACTCAGAACGCAAGTTGTTCAACCTATGCTGCCGGCCGCGGCTCCATCAGCAGCAGGATCACCGATGAGATCGTGAGGGTGGGCATCAACTATCATTTCGAGGCCGCGCCGGTGACGGCGAAGTACTGAGCGCCGTTCTCGCCGATGAACACGAGGCTGGTGGTCCGGGTGATTGCGGCGGGGCGCCTCTGCCGTCATTGCGAGGAGCGATAGCGACGAAGCAATCCAGCTTTCTGTGTTGCGGCAAAGCTGGATTGCTTCCGCCTTCGCGCAGAGGCGCTTCGGCGGACTTGAGCCCTGCAAAGCTTGCGGAGCAAGGTAGAAGGGTCGCTTTGCTCGCAATGACGGAGAGAGACGGGCTACACCGGCACTCTTACCGTCGCGCGCAGGCCGCCCATCGGGCTGTCGCCGAGGGTGATGTCGCCGCCATGTGAGCGGGCGATGTCGCGGGCGATGGCAAGGCCCAGCCCCGTGCCGCCTTCGTCCTGGTTGCGGGCATCGTCGAGCCGCAGGAACGGCTTGAACACCTCTTCGCGCATGTTGGGCGGAATGCCGGGGCCGTCGTCATCGACGGTGACGGTGAGGTAGCGATGATCGCGGTGGCCGGTGATGGCAATCGCATCGCCATGGCGCGCGGCATTGGTGACGAGGTTGGCGAGGCAGCGCTTGAACGCGGCCGGCTTCACCGTGACGACGGGCAGGCCGTGAAAGGCGACGGTCGCCTTGTGGCCGTGGCGCTCGGCGTCGCTGCGCAGTTCCTCCAGCGCCGCCGACATGTCGGTCGGCTGGGCGTTCTCGCCGGAGTCGCCGCGCGCGAAGGCGAGATAAGCCTCCAGCATTGCACTCATCTCGTCGACGTCCTTGCGCATGGCGTCGACTTCGGGGCTGTCGCCGATCAGCGCCAGCTCCAGCTTGAATCGGGTCAGGATGGTGCGCAGATCGTGGCTGACGCCGGCAAGCATCGCGGTGCGCTGCTCAATCGAGCGCTCGACGCGGCCTTTCATCTCCAGGAACGCCTGCGCCGCGCGCCGCACCTCGCGCGCGCCGCGCGGCCGGAAGTTCGGCGCCTCGCGGCCCTTGCCGAAGCTTTCGGCGGCATCCGCAAGGCGCAGGATCGGCCGGATCTGGTTGCGCAGGAACAGCACTGCGACGATCAGCAGGATCGACGAGGTGCCGACCATCCAGAACAGGAAGATTTCCGAGTTGGACGCGTAGGCCGCGCTGCGCTGGGCGAACACGCGCATCGTGCTGTCGTCGAGCGCGATGCGGATCTCGACCAGATTGGATTTGCCGACGGTGTCGATCCAGAACGGCCGCCCGAGCTGCCGGCTGAGCTGTACCGACAGCGTCTGGTCGAGCAGCGAGAAGAACGGCTTTGGGCCGGGCGGCGGCATGTCGCCAGCGGGCAGGAAATCCACCACGAGGCCAAGCCGCTGCTGCGCGATGCGGCGCAGCTGGTTGCGATCCTTGTCCTGCGGATAGACCTTGTAGACGTCGATCAGGCTCGCGATGTCCTGCACGACGGCGGCGGAAAGACGCCGCGTCACCGTGTTCCAGTGCCGCTCCATGAACACGAAGGCGACCACCGACTGCAGCACCACCATCGGCACGATCATGATCAGGAGCGCGCGGGCGTAGAGGCCGGTGGGCATCCAGCTCTTGAGCTTGCCGCTCATCCGGTCGTTGACCGCCGACACCCGCTGCGAGGCGGTGCGGATCAAATTGAGGCCGGTGTCGAGCGTGCTCATTTCAGGGCGAGGCGACCAGGCGATAGCCGATGCCGCGCACCGCCTGCAGGAACAGCGGATTGGCCGGATCGCGCTCGATCTTGCGCCTGAGGCGGTTGATCTGCACGTCGACGGCGCGCTCGTTCACCGTTCCGCCCGAAGTCAGCGCGCCGCGTGGCACGGTCTCGCCGGGCGTCGTAGAGAGGATGCGCAGCATCTCGCGTTCGCGGTCGGTGAGATGGATGATTTCCTCGCCCTGGCGCAGTTCACCGCGCTCGAGGTGAAACACGTACGGCCCGAACGCGACCTGCTCGAGCGCCGCGACCTGCGGCGGCGTGGCGCGCTTGAGGATATTGCCCATGCGCAGCACCAGCTCGCGCGGCTCGAACGGCTTTGCCACATAATCGTCGGCGCCGATCTGTAGGCCCTCGATGCGCGCTTCCGATTCCGAGCGCGCGGTCAGCATGATGATCGGCACGGTGGAGGATTGCCGGATGAAACGCGCGAGATCAAAGCCGGTCTCGCCGGGCATCATGACGTCGAGGATGAGCAGATCAAAATGCAGCCCGAGCAGCTTGGCGCGCGCGTCGCTGGCGCTCGCCGCCGTGGTGACGCGGTAGCCTTCGCCGGCGAGGAAGCGCGACAGGAGATCGCGGATGCGGCGGTCGTCGTCGACCAGCAGCACATGCGGGGCGTCATCGGCCGGCTGCGCCGGCGGTCGCGCTGCGGCCGTCATTGCAATCGGATTCATGCTTTCGCCGCCAGCTTGCCGCTGCCGAAGATGGTCTCCAGCACCTTGTCGGGATCGTCGCGGTCGATCATCGCGCGCAGGAACTGGCGCACGGTCTCGGTGCCGGCCGGGCCGATCTCGGCGATCGCGCGGTTGATGCGGTCGGTCTGCAGGCCCGCGAGTTTTCCGACCAGCGCCTCGCCCTTGGGGGTGGCGTAGAGCAGGCGCTGCCGCCGGTCGTTATTGCCGGTCTTCTGGATGATGTAGCCCTCGTCCAGGAGCTGCTTGAGCACGCGGCCCAGCGACTGCTTGGTGATGCGCAGGACGTCGAGCAGGTCGGCGACCTTCAGCCCGGGATAGCGGTGGACAAAATGCAGCACCCGGTGATGCGCCCGGCCGAAGCCGAAGGCCTCGAGCTCATGGTCGGCGTCGCCCACGAAGTCGCGGTAGGCGAAGAACAAGAGCTCGATGATATCCCAGCGCAATTCGCCCGCGCGGGCGCTGCCGGCGGGAGCGTCCGCGCCCCGCGAATCGGGCTGGGCGGCCGGCCTTGAGAAATTTATGTCAGCCATGTTGACATATCTTGGGTTCAATGTTACAAAACTGACGGTTCGCTACGAAACATTATGTCGTTTCGCTTGCGACAGCGTTTGAGGCGGCCTGAGAGCGCCAGCGATGGCGGCTGAGGCCGGCGAATTGGTCTACCGTGCGATTGTCGTGCGGCATATCGGCAAACATACTGGACTTCGCCATCCCGCAAAAGCATGTCCTGAAGGCGTGCGGGTGTGGTAACCGGCCGCAAGGCGGACGGGGCGAGGCCCGGAGAACCAACAGCGGCGCGCATATTTGCGCCAATCCGGGAGAAAACCCATGGCGGTCTCTTTGGCCAGGCCGGCGCCCGTTCCGACAGCGGGAAGCGAGGCAATGAGTCTGAAATTCGATATCCGGCCCAGCGCGAATCCGACCTCCGAGCAGGATCGCACGGCAAAGCTGGTGGACCCGGGCTTCGGCCGGGTCTTCACCGATCACATGGCGATCGTCCGTTACAACACGGCGAAGGGCTGGCATGACGCGCGCGTCGAATCGCGCGCCAATTTCCCGCTCGATCCGGCGCTGGCCGTGCTGCACTACGCGCAGGAGATTTTTGAAGGCCTGAAGGCCTACAAGCGCGACGACGGCGGCGTGAACCTGTTCCGCCCCGACGCCAACGCGCGGCGCTTCAAGGATTCGGCCGACCGCATGGCGATGGCGCAGCTGCCCGAGCAGGTGTTCATCGACGCGGTCGAGCAGCTGGTGCGCATCGACAGCGCCTGGATTCCGGGCGGCGAGGGCAGTCTTTACCTGCGGCCCTTCATGATCGCGAGCGAGGTTTTCCTCGGCGTGAAGCCTTCTTCCGAATACATCTTCGCGGTCATCGCTTCGCCGGTCGGCTCCTATTTCAAGGGCGGCCCTGCGCCGGTGTCGATCTGGGTCTCGGAGAATTACACGCGCGCGGCGATCGGCGGCACCGGCGCCGTCAAATGCGGCGGCAATTACGCTGCGAGCCTGCGCGCACAGGCCGAAGCCATCGAGCATGGCTGCGACCAGGTCGTGTTCCTCGATGCGGTCGAGCGCCGCTATATCGAGGAGCTCGGCGGCATGAACGTGTTCTTCGTCTTTGACGACGGTTCGCTCCTGACGCCGCCGCTCGGCACCATCCTGCCGGGCATCACCCGCGACTCCATCATCACGCTGGCGAAAGATGCCGGCAAGCGCGTGCGCGAAGAGGCCTACTCGATCGAGCAGTGGCGCGCAGATGCCGCCAGCGGCAAATTGAAAGAGGCGTTCGCCTGCGGCACCGCGGCCGTCATCTCGCCGATCGGCAAGGTGCGCTCCACCAGCGGCGATTTCGTCATCAACGGCGGCGCCGCCGGCCCCGTCGCCATGGGCCTGCGCAAGCAGCTGGTCGACATCCAGTACGGCCGCACCAACGACCCGCACAACTGGATCCGGAAGGTGCTGTGAGGGGCGTGACGCTCTCTCACGCCCTCGCCCCGCTCTTGCGGGGAGAGTGGGGTGAGGGGCCTCTCTCTCCACCAGTGTTGCCCTATCGATAGACCTGTACCCCCTCACCCGGATCGCATCTAACGATGCGATCCGACCTCTCCCCGCAAGCGGGGCGAGGTGAAGCGAACGACGGTTGCCGCGGCGCGCCTCGGCTGGTACCAACGCGCGCTCCACGCGTTGTGAACCGAAATGGCCGAAAAACCCAAAAAACCGCAGAAATTGAAGGCCCGCCTGCCGCGCGGGCTGGAAGATCGTGGCCCGGCCGCGATCACGGCCACGCGCCGGATGGTCGAGCAGATCCGAGCCGTCTACGAGCGCTACGGCTTCGAGCCGGTGGAAACGCCGGCCTTCGAATACACCGACGCGCTCGGCAAGTTCCTCCCCGACCAGGACCGGCCCAACGAGGGCGTGTTCTCGTTCCAGGACGATGACGAGCAGTGGATCTCGCTGCGCTACGACCTGACCGCGCCGCTGGCGCGCTATGTCGCGGAACGATACGGAACGGAGAATTTGGTGCTGCCGTATCGCAGCTATCGATTTGGCTACGTGTATCGGAATGAAAAGCCTGGTCCCGGTCGCTTCCGCCAATTCATGCAATTCGACGCCGACACAGTTGGTACTGCGTCGTCTGGACAGTCTGCCGCCGCAGCAGACGCCGAAATCTGCATGATGGCGGCGGACACGATGGAAGCGCTCGGTATTCCCCGCGGCTCCTATGTGGTGAAGGTGAATAATCGCAAGGTGCTCGACGGCGTGATGGAAGCCATTGGGCTCGGTGGAGAACAGCAATCGGGACGCAGGCTGACTGTGCTGCGCGCCGTCGATAAATTTGATCGGCTAGGCGAAGATGGCGTTCGTGCGCTGCTCGGTGACGGTCGCAAGGATGAAAGCGGCGACTTCACGAAGGGTGCCGGTCTCAAGGACGACGATGCCCGTCGAGTGCTCAACGCCACATGTCCCGAGACGGGTACTAACGAAGAAATAATCGCGAAGCTCATGCTCGGCGCGGAAACGGAAATCGGCCGCGAAGGTGTCAGCGAGTTGAAGGCTATTTCGGATCTGGTCGAGGCCTCTGGGTATCGCGACCGGGTTCGCATTGATCCGACGGTCGTGCGCGGCCTCGAATATTACACCGGCCCGGTCTACGAGGTTGAACTGCTGCTCGACACCAGGGATGAAAAGGGCCGGCCGGTGCGCTTCGGCTCGGTCGGCGGCGGCGGGCGTTACGACGGCCTTGTCTCGCGCTTCCGCGGCGAGCCGGTGCCGGCGACCGGATTCTCCATCGGGGTGTCGCGCCTGCAGGCGGCGCTGGCCTTGCTGGGCAAGCTCGATGCGGGAAAAGAATTCGGGCCCGTCGTGGTCACGGTGTTCGACCGCGACCGCGTCGCCGATTATCAAAAAATGGTCGCCCAGCTGCGCGGCGCCAACGTCCGTGCCGAGCTCTATCTCGGCAATCCCAAGAACATGGGCAACCAGCTCAAATATGCCGACCGCCGCAATTCGCCTTGCGTCATCATCCAGGGTTCGGACGAGAAGGCGCGCGGCGAGGTGCAGATCAAGGATCTGATCGAGGGCGCCAAGGCGGCCGCCGCGATCGCCTCCAACCAGGAATGGCGGGAGACGCGGCCGGCGCAATTCTCGTGCAAGGAAGACGAGATCGTCGCCAGGGTGCGCGAAGTGCTGGCGCGCCATGACGTGAAGTGGGGTTAGCTATTCGCGCCCGGCGCCATGCCTGGGCTTGTCCCGGGCATCCGCGTCTTGTTTGATAGGCACATTCGGAATGTGGCCGGGCCAGCCGGCCACGACAAGAACAACGAGGGAGCGAACAAAATGCCTGAGGTCACGATTAGCATGGCTGCCGGCCGTACCGACGAGCAGAAGAAGGCTATCATGCTCGACATCACCAATTCGATCGTGAAGCACGCCAAGGTCGATCCGGAAGCGGTGGTGATTCAGATCAACGAGGCGCCGCACAACAACAAGATGAAGGGCGGCAAGACCTTCATCGAACGCAGAGCGGCGAAGTAGTGACCTGCCGTCCCGGCCTTGTGCGCGATTGCGCACTGGGGCCGGGGCCCATAACCGCAGCACTTTGTGGTTACGGCGGGCTGGAGCTTCAGCCCTTCTCAATGTCTAAGATCGGTGGTTATGCGTCCCGGCGTACGCCGGGACGACATCGGTTTGTGTGGAAGCATTCATGGACGCACGCCAGTTCATCAAGGTCGGCATGAGCGCCGAGCGCACGCTGATCGTGCCAAAGGAGCGCACGGTCGGGCATTTCGTGCCCGGCATGCCGATGGTCTACGCGACGCCGATGATGATCCTGGAAATGGAGATGGCCTCGAGCGACGCCATCCGCGGCAAGCTGCAGGCGGGCTGGGTCACCGTCGGCACCGAGGTCAATGTCCGCCATCTCGCCGCCGCGCTGGTCGGCGCCGCCGTGCGGACTACGGCGAAGGTGATCGTGGTGGACCGCCGCGTGATCCGTTTCGAGGTCGCCGCCTTCGAGGGCGCGCGCAAGCTCGGTGAGGGCGAACACGCCCGCGGGCTGATCAATGCCGCGAAGTTCAACGAGCGGCTGGGGGCGAGCTGATCCACCTGCTCCGGCCCTCATCCTGAGGAGCGCGCATCGCGCGCGTCTCGAAGGATGGCCGCGGGCGATAGCGGGGCCTCCTGGTTCGAGACGCCTGCTTCGCAGGCTCCTCACCATGAGGGATAACTATTTCGCCAGCTCGATCGACCGCTTCGTCGCCGCGGCGATGGCGCGGATCATCAGGGGCTGCAGGCCGTCTTTCGCCATCAGCACTTCCAGCGCGGCGGCCGTGGTGCCGCCGGGCGAGGTGACGTTCTGCCGCAAGGTCGCTGCCGCCAGGTCGGAGCGGTGCAGCAGTTCGCCGGATCCGGCGACGGTCTCGCGCGCCAGTTTCGTCGCAAGCTCGGCCGGCAGGCCGGCCTCGACGCCGGCGCGGGCGAGCTCTTCGGCGAGCAGGAACACGTAGGCCGGGCCCGAGCCGGAGACGGCGGTCACCGCATCCATCAGTCTTTCGTCCTCGACCCATTCCACCGAGCCGATGGCGCGCAGCAACGCGTCGGCGGTGGCGCGCTGCGCGGCGCTGACCTGGTTCGCCGGCACCGCCACCGTGATGCCGCGGCCGATCGCGGCCGGTGTGTTCGGCATCGCGCGCACGACCGAGCCCCCGCAGACTTCCTCCAGCGCGGCGATCTTGGTGCCGGCCATGATCGAGACCACCAGCGTGGAAGCGGTGACGAACGGCTTCAGGATCGGCCCCGCTTCGCGGAAGCTCTGCGGCTTCACCGCCATCACGAGCGTCTCGGCGGCGGCCTTGTCCGGCGGATTGAGACGCACGCCCTTGGCGGCCAGCGCCTTGATCTCGTCGGAGGGATGGGGCTCGATCACGACGACGCGCCTCGGATCAAGCCCGCCGGCGAGCCAGCCCGTCAGCATTGCGCCGCCCATCTTGCCCGCGCCCGCGAGCATGACGGTGCCCTGAAGCGCGGAAAGCGCGCTCATGATCTTACGCCTCGCCGGCGGTC
>DATEJC010000109.1:0-3758 GCA_035278345.1 Bradyrhizobium sp.
GATCGAGCGCGCCGACGAATACGACCTGCACGGCAACGTCGCCGGGTTCTGACAGGGACGAGCAAGATGGCTAGACCACTGCAAGTGAAGATCTTCATGGATAGCCGCGCGAACGTGATCGAAGAGCAAATCAATGCCTGGCTGGTTTCGCAGACGGCGGTGAGCATCATCAAAACGGAAACAGCAATCTCGGCAGGCGCTGGGAAACAAGGTGATACCGAAGCTCCCTGGCTCGTTGTCACCATCTGGTACGAGCCACCGGCGCCGGATCGCGAACGTCCCGGCTTTCGAACTACGTGACGTCAGAGGTAGCGCCAGCTGGCGCTCCCCCTGAAGGTCGGCGAGATCGTCACCGCAAAGTTCGAGCGGCAGCGTCGCCGGTTTCTAGTTCGCGTTCAGCATGCCGTAGTTGACGGCCATCAATCCGGTGAGTTCGTCGCGGACGATTGCAGCCGGATAGGCAAGCGCAACTTCTTGCGCCATTACGCCGACATGGATGGCATCGCTCCACAGATACCTGTACGCGTACACGCCCAGCCCATCGCTCCGGCGCGCAAGGAGTGTGATGTCGCGCTTCAGGCGAACATCCGAGAAGGTGATGGCTGAATTGTAGATGGCATTGGTGCTGTTACCCCAGGCGCCGCCGCCCTGGATGCCGGCATAGCCGCCCTGCCACGGCGTTGAAGCCGGGCCCGGCGCGAAGCGCCAGCTGACGCCGGCCATTACGGTCTGGAATTGGGCACTTGCTGTAGCTTGCTGTGAGATCGTGACGCCCGCAGGCGGCGATGAACCCGCAACGCTCAGTGATCCCAGGTCGACATATTGGTATCGCAGGCTGAGAATGAGGTTTGGCTGCAACAGGTATTCCGCGCCGAAACCGCCGACCCAGCCGGCCTTGGTTTCCGATGCCTGCAGATTGAGGGTGATGCCATCGGTGCGGAAAAAGCTGTTCAGACTGACGTGGCCGTAGGCCAGGCCGCCGGTGGCGTAGAGCAGAAGGGGACCATTGGCCCAGCCAAGCCGGCCGCGAACGGTGCCGTACCAGTCGACCTGCGACGAGGTGGCGGCCAGATCACCCGGTGGCGGAAATGCCGGAACGGCGTACTGCAATCCGCCGGTCATCGAGCTCTTGAGTTGGGTCGCTTGCAGGTCGGCTTCGGCGCCATACAAGACGGACCCGCGCTGCCAATTGTAGCCGGCATGCACGCCCGCCACCCAGCTGTCCGCAGATGCGGAATTGGACCCGGAGCCAGGATTGACGATTTGACTCTTCGCCGTGTCGACCACGGACAGCAATCCGGCCATCGCGCAAGCTCCGAGCGCGACGATTCGTGAAATCCGCAACATCAGCCCCTCCCCAACGACGACGCAAATGCGCATCGGCAATCGAGTCGCGACTTTAGGGCCACCACTTGCAATCACAATGTCCGCGGCGGACCTCGAAGCGGCTCATCCGGAACAGAATTGCGGAATTTGCTCGCACCTCACTGAATTTTCTCGCGAAATCATCTGTTGCCAAAAGGCCTCAGATTTCCCGAATCCGCTCAGCGCCCGGGCAGGATGGTCAACACCGCCGAACTGCCCCCTCCTTGACATGGTGCTCCATCCGGCTGTATGAGCGCGCCCCATGATGTTGAACCGGACCATCCGCCGCGCTGCCGACCGCCGTCGTACCCACGACGATGCGGGCGCGCGCCATGTCCGACAACGACGCTGAACCGATAGATCAGCCAAGTTTTCGAGAAGGCCGCACCCGCAAGGTGCGGCCTTCTTGCGTTTCGGCCCGCTTTTTCAATTCAAAACCCAAGAGGAGATCGACATGACCAACGCACCCCATTCGTTCGACGCGCTGATGGACATCACCGCGCGCCCGCAGGTCGTGTTCGTCCGCGGCAAGGGCAGCTACCTCTGGGACGAAAGCGGCAAGCGCTACCTCGATTTCGTGCAGGGCTGGTCGGTGAACTGTCTCGGCCATTCGCCCGACGCGATCGCCGATGCGCTGGCCGTGCAGTCGGCAGCGCTGCTGACGCCGAGCCCGGCATTCTACAACGCGCCGAGCCTGAAGCTGGCGAAGGCACTGGTCGAGAAGAGCTGCTTCGACCAGGTGTTCTTTGCCAACTCGGGCGCAGAGGCCAACGAGGGCGCGATCAAGCTCGCCCGGAAGTACGGCTCACTGCACAAGGGCGGCGCGCACGAGATCATTACTTTCGAAGGCGGCTTTCACGGCCGCACGCTCGCGACCATGTCGGCTTCGGGCAAGAAGGCGTTCGAGCCGCTGTTCGAGCCGAAAGTCGCAGGATTCCGCAAGGCCAAGCTGAACGATCTCGACTCGGTGAAGGCGCTGATCACGCCCTCAACCGTTGCCGTCATGCTGGAGCCGATCCAGGGCGAAGCCGGGGTGTGGCCAACGACCGACCAGTTCTTGCAGGATTTGCGCGCGCTGACGAAGGAGCACGGCCTGCTGCTGATCTTCGACGAGATCCAGACCGGCGTCGGCCGCACCGGAAAGCTCTTCCACTACGAGCACGCCGGCATCGAGCCCGACATCATGACGCTCGGCAAGGGGATCGGCGGCGGGGTACCGCTGGCGGTGCTGCTCGCCACGGAGAAAGCTTCCTGCTTTGAACATGGCGATCAGGGCGGCACCTACAACGGCAATCCGCTGATGTGCGCGGCGGGATTTGCCGTGCTCGAAGCAGTCAGCAAGCCGGAATTTTTGAAGGCCGCCACCGACACCGGACAGTCCCTGGAGGGCGAGTTGCAAAAATTGTCTGCGCGACACGGCCTCGGCGAGGTCCGCGGCCGGGGACTGTTGCTGGCGCTCGACCTGAAACTGCCGATCGGCGCCTCGATCGTTGCGCAGGCGTTTCAACAGGGCCTGCTGCTCAACTCACCGCAGCCGGATGCGCTGCGCTTCATGCCGGCGCTCAACGTCACGCGGGCGGAGATAGCGGACATGATCGACGGTCTCGATGCGATCCTGACCGAGGCCGGTGTGGCGCGGCGGGTCGCATGAGCCGCGACGGGAGCCGCGCGGCATTGCTCGCGCGGCTCCCGGACACGAATTGGAGGGATCGGCATGTCCAGACCTGCCCCGGAGATCAGATTGCTCACCTGCGCCGATGTCCTGGCTTACAAGGACATCCGCCTCGATGGTCTGCGTCGGAATCCGGAAGCGTTCGCCTCAACGTTCGAGGACGAGCGAGATATGCCGCTGGACTGGTTCAAGGATCGGATCGCGCAGTCGCAAATCTTCGGCGCGGTCCTTTCGGAAGGGTTGATCGGCGTTGTCGGGCTGCGCTCGCATGCCGATGCCAAGCAGCGCCACAAGGCCATGATCTGGGGCATGTATGTGCGGCGTGAAGCCCGCCAGTACGGCATCGGCGAGCGCCTCATCGGTGCCGCCGTGGCGTACGCATCCGGTCATGTCGAACAGATTCAGCTTGCCGTCGTCACCGAGAACGAGGCCGCGCGCCGGCTCTATGCCAAGGCTGGTTTCATCGAGTACGGCCACCAGATCAACGCGCTGAAGCACGGCGGACGCTACTACGACGACATCCTGATGGTGAAGTTCCTCGAGCCCTAGCGGCGCAAAACTACGGCCGCAAGATCGCCGCACCGGTGGTCGCCCTGCTCTCGAGCTCGGTGTGTGCCCGCGCGGCATCCTTCAGCGCATAGGCGTGGTTGATCGGCACGTGCAGCTTGCCGTTGATGACGGCGGCAAACACCGTATCAGCGCCTTCAAGCAATTCCTTGCG
>DATEJC010000110.1:0-3403 GCA_035278345.1 Bradyrhizobium sp.
CTGCCCCGGATTGCGCGGGCGCAAGCCTATCCGTCACGGCCGGTGCGCATCATCGTCGGCTTTCCCGCCGGCGGCGCGACCGACATCCAGGCGCGACTGATGGGTCAGTGGCTGTCCGATCGCCTCGGCCAGCAATTCATCGTCGAGAACCGCTCCGGCGCCAGCGGCAACATCGGCACCGAGGCGGTCGCCAAGGCGCCGGCGGACGGCTACACGCTGCTGCAGATCGTGACCCCGCACGCGATCAATTCCGCGCTCTACTCCAATCTCAATTTCGATTTCATCCGGGACATTGCGCCGGTCGTCTGCGCCGCGCGGCTCGCCTACGTCGTCGTGGTGAACCCGTCGGTCCCCGCCACGACGATCCCCGAGTTCATCGCCTATGCCAAGGCCAACCCCGGCAAGATCAATTACGGATCGGCTGGCCCCGGCACCCCGCAAAACATTTGCTGCGAGCTGTTCAAGATGATGACCGGGGTGGACCTGGTCCATGTCCCCTATCGCGGCGGCGCGCCCGCAACCAGCGATCTGGTCGCCGGGCACATCCAGGTGATTTTCAGTCCGGTGTCGGAGTCGATCCAGCACATCAAGGCCGGCAAGCTGCGCCCGCTTGCGGTAACGACCGCGGCCCGATTGGACGTGTTGCCCGACGTTCCAACGGTGGCAGACTTCGTGCCCGGCTATGAGGCCAGCGGTTTTGCGGGCATTGGCGCGCCCAAAAACACCCCGGCCGAAATCATCGCCATGCTGAACAAGGAGCTCAATGCCGGCCTCGCCGACAGCACGATCAAAACCCGGATTGTCGAGCTGGGCGGCACCGTGCTTGGGGGCACGGCTGCGGAATTCGGAACGATCATTTCGCAGGCCACCGAAAAGTGGGCGAAGGTGATCAAGTTCGCCGGCATCAAGGCTGAATAGCCGATCGCCGCTGGATTTCAGATTTATCCGCGACGCGAGCGCCTGCACCCTTGCCGGCCGTTCCGTCTTTTGACCTCGCGCTCGCCGGCACCTTCAATCCGACCGTGCGTCCCGGGAAGCCGGCGGCGTCGAAATAGCGCGTCCGGCCGACAAACTGCATGTTGACGATGGTGCGAAGGCCATTGTCGCCGGGCTTCGAGACAAGGTCCTGTCGCCACGGCCAGACCGCCTTTCCGCCCTTCAATGCTTCGGTAAGAGCGCGGCCGCGCAGCTTGCCGGTTGACGGGAGCGTTATGCCCAGGACCTTCTCGAGCGTTGGGGCAATGTCGGCGTTGCTGACCGGGGCGGTATCGTTGAAGCCTGCCTTGAACGCGGGGCCGATGGCCGCCATGAAGTTACCCGTATCGGCGCGGCTAAAACTGCCGTGGTGACCTTGCCCCTGCAAAAGGGTGGTATCGGATACGGTCGCGCTGCAAAACAGTGGCGTATCACACCCCGTCGTCTCCGAGCGGAAATTCACGACGATGGCGGGCGTTGGCGTTCGCGCACCGCCCTGGAGGCCCACACGGCTCAGCGGCAGCGTTCCTCGCACCGGTCCGAGGTCATCGCGGACAAAGACACCGCTGACGTAGTCTTGCGCAAGGAGCAATTTGACCACCTTCCTCACCAGGATGTTTGCATTCGGCTGCGGAAGATAGATGAGATCGTTGCCTCCGTTGGCGGCGACCACGACATCCGGCTTGGCTGGATCGTTGCCAATCGAAGCGCTGGCGCGGCGCGGATATTTTCCACCCCTGTAGTCGATGCCGGGCCCTTGGGCGGACGGCTCATGCAACGGCAGGCCCAGCGCATCGGCAAGATCGATAGCAAGAAATCCGGGTGGCAACTGCCCTTCGGGCACCTTGTCGTACTTGAGTTTTGCCGCCGGACTGGTCTTGCTCTGCTTGGAAATCGTGCTGAAGCCGTGGTCTGCGGTGACGAAGATGTTCGTATCGCTCTCCAGCCCAAGCTCCTTGAGCGCCGCGACGATCGCCGTGAGGTCGTCGTCCGCCACCTTGATCGCAGCGAGGGAGGTCGGACCATTGATGCCGGGAACGAGCTCATTGACGCTGTCGCGCTGGGAGTGCTGGGTGCCGTCAGGATCGGACGACCAATACAGCAGCATGAACGGCTTCTTGTTCTCCTTGAAATACGGCAACAGCACCTTCGTGACGATGTCGCGATAATATTTCTGCTGGATGATGTTGGTGGACTTGCCGGGATTTTCGCGCTGGGCGCGCCCCGGAGTTTCAAGCGCCAATCCGTTCTTCCTGAGCATCTCGACGACATCCGGCCTCAAGACAATGCCATTCTTCTTGCCGGTATCGTCGTCGAAGAAAATCGTGGTTTTGCCGTCGAGCTGGGTAAGGTCGTGGATCCCTACAGGCCCGACTTTGCCAAGGGCGGCAGTGAAGTAGCCCTTTTCGCGCGCCGCCGCCATGATCGAGCGCTCTGCGATGAAATTGCCGCCGTGATGCTGGTTCAGCTCGCTCAAGACGGCGTTGTCCTGGATGAAGGGCGTCAGCGTTTGCGCTGCGCTTGCAACCGGAAATCCCGTGTAGAACGTGTTGCCAAAGTCTCCCGTGTCGCCGATCAGGTGGCCGGTCGCGATCACCGAGGCGTTCGCGGTGGTAATCGTCGGATAGAGCGAATGACTGTTTGAAAAATTGACGCCCGTGTCCCGTATCCGCGCGAATGTGGGGGCCCGCTCCGGCGTGACCGCGGCGGCCCGAAGACCGTCGGCGACAAAGAGGATGACGTTCTGCTGCGCATTGCATTGTAGCGTGCTCGCCAGGACGGCGAACACCGCGCAAACGATCAATTTTCCCATAGCGCCCCCCGGCATCGCGAATAATTTGCGCGCAGTATGAGGGAAAGCGGCATCCGCGCCAAGCACCTCCATGGCTTTTCGCGCGGGTCCAGCCGATAACAACCAGCCTGCTTGGCATCTTCAGGCATTCAGAGCATCATCCCGCGTCCGCAAACGGGGAGATGAATGATGCGCATAGCCGTTATGGCTGCGGGGGCCCTCGGAGGTTATTTTGGCGCGCGCATGGCCGCTGCGGGGCACGATGTATACTTCATCGCGCGTGGCTCCAACCTCGAAGCCATCAAACGAAACGGCTTCAGGGTTGAGAGCGTGCAGGGCGATCTCCATTTGCCGCAGCCGAACGTGACGGACGATCCCGCCTGGGTTGGCCCGGTCGATATCGTCTTGTTCGCCGTCAAGCTGTGGGATAGCGAGCAGGCAGCCAAACAAAGCATTCCGCTGGTCGGCGCCCACACCCGCATCATTCCCTTGCAAAATGGCGTCGACAGCGCCGAGCGGATTGCCCCTATTCTGGGTGCCGACAACGTCGTGGCCGGCAGCGCCTACATTGCCACGGTGCTTTCCGCCCCCGGCGTCGTGACGCACACCAGCAACTTCGCGCGGATGGTCTGCGGA
>DATEJC010000111.1:0-7197 GCA_035278345.1 Bradyrhizobium sp.
GCGGGGTCATTGCTGTTGTCTCCGGGACGCCTGGTCGACGCGCTACTGGATCAGCTTGAAGAATTCAGCCTCGCGATGCTGCCGCCGCAACCCGAAATGATTCGGTTGCGGGAAATCCGCCGCGAAGCCCGCTTCGACTAGGGCGTGTAATCATTCGATCACTTCGTCGGCACGGGCGACGAGCGTCGGCGGCACTTCGAGGCCGAGGGCCTTGGCGGCCTTGAGGTTGACGATGAGCGTGAACTTGGTCGGCTGCTCGACCGGCAGATCGCCGGGTCGCGCCCCCTTGAGAATCCGATCCACGTAATCGGCAGCGCGCCTGTGCATCTCCTCGTAGCTCGGCCCGTACGACGTCAAGCCGCCGGCCTCGACCAGTTCGCGATAGGCGTTCACACTGGGCAGGCGATGTTCGGTGGCGAAATCCATCATGCGTTGACGGTTATGCAGGAATATCCGGTCGGCGAGGATGAGAAGGCCGTCCGGCTTGTCCTGGACGATCGAGGCAAAGGCGGCATCGAGGTCTTCCGATTTGCGCACCTCGCACGGCTGCAGCTTGATGTTGAGAGCCTGTGCCGCGGCGAGAGCCTGGCGCATCGACGCCGTATGAAACTCATTCGCGGGATTGAGGAAAAAAGCGACACGGGCGAGGTGGGGCACGAGCTCCCGCAGCAGTTCCAGCCGTTTGCCTTCAAGGTCCGGCGCGAGCCCGCTCAGCCCGGTGATGTTGCCGCCGGGCCGCGCCAGGTTCGGCACGATGCCGGAGCCGACCGGATCGCCGACCGCGGCCATGACCACCGGTACCGTCGATGTCGCTTTCTTGACCGCGAGCATGGCCGGCGTGCCGGCGGTCACGATGACATCCACGTTGGCGGCGATGAGTTCGGCAATGAGGGCAGGAAACCGCTCGTATTTTCCTTCCGCCCAGCGAAACACGATCTCGACGTTGCGGCCCTCCTCGTAGCCGTGCTCGCGCAGGCCTTCGCGGAACGGTCCGACGAGATTGGCCTCCAGCGCCGCCGTGGAGTTGCCCATGAAGCCGACCCGCGGAATCTTTCTCCAAAGCTGCGCGCGCGCCGCGAACGGCCATGCGGCCACCAGGCCGCCGAGAAGTGCGACGAATTTCCGCCGCCTCATGTCGGCTTCCCTTCCTGCACAGACTCCAGGCGAACTGAGGCTATCACATTCAGGGGCGACGCCGATTGTGCATCACAGCAAATTTGGCCGGGGATGGGACATTTGCAGACATCCCTGCCGGTCAGGCCAGTGTCTGCTCTGTCCCAGGAAGCGGACCAGTCCCGGGATCTATGAATACAGGCCCTAGTTCAGCGCGTCGGCAACCGCACGGCGCGCTAGCAGATTGCGCTCGCGCCGGTACCAGAACAGTGCGGCGACGATCAGCAGGTTGAGGACGCCCGCGCCGGTGGCATTGGCGAACGACAGGCGATAGTTCGCGCTGATGTCGTAGAAGAAGCCGGCCTGGTAGCTGCCAAAGCCCATGCCGATCCAGCCGACGGTGGCGACTGCCGCCATGGCAAATCCCGACAGGCGGATCGGCGCGGCTTCGCGGGCGCAGATCAGCAGGCACGTCATCACGCCGGCGAAGCCGAAGCCGAACAGCACCGAGAGCTGATAGAGCGTCGCGACGCTCTTCGTCTGCGTGAAGAAGAACACGACCGAGGTTTGCGCCAGCGAAGCCAGGAAATAGGCCGGCAGGCCGCCGACCCGGTCGGCGAGCCAGCCGAAGAACAGCCGGCCGAACACCGCCGTCACCATCACGGTGAGCAACAGGCCTGCCGCGGTCTGCGGGCTGCAGCCGAGATCGATGCCGAGCGGCACCAGATGCACCTGCGGCACGGCCATGCAGATGCAGCAGAACAGCGCCGCGGCGGCGAGCCATGTCAGCGTCACCGTGTGCGGCAGGTTCCAGAGATTGCCGTCGCGCGGCGCGGCCTGGCCCGCGGGCTGTGCAGAGGCCGGTGCGGGCCGCAGCAGGAACATCAGCGGCAGCAACATCACCAGGAAGCCGATGCCCAGTACCAACATGGCGTTGCGCCAGCCGAGCTCGGTGATCAGGAGCCGCCCGAGATAGGGCACGATGCCCTGGCCGAAGGCGCCGCCGGCGGTGGCGATGCCGATCGCAAGCCCCTTGCGCGCGTTGAACCACAGTCCCGTCAGCGCCGTCAGCGGCGTGAACAGGCAGGCAAAGCCGACCGCGCCGATCAGGAAGAACAGCAAATCGAGCTGCCAGAGCGCGCTCTGCCAATTCAGCGCGGCGAGCCCTGCTGCCATCCCGACCGCGCCGATCAGCGCGATGGGTTTTGCGCCAATCCGGTCGGACATCGCGCCCCAGAACAGGCCGCCGAGCGCCGCACCAATGGAATAGGTCGTGTAGGCCATGGAGATGTCGGCGCGAAACCAGCCGAACTCCTCCTCCAGCGGCTTCATCAGCACGGAGACGACACCGCCGGCGCCGAAGCCGAGCGCAAGGCTGATGGTGGAAACGGCGACGATCACCCAGCCATAGGGATGTTCGCTGGTTTGGTCGATCGCGGCGGTGCTCATGTCGGTATCCCCTGAGGCAAAGGGGCGCGGCGGATAGCCCGTCGCGCCCTCGCATTCGTCACGCGCTGCAGATCAGGCCCGCTTGGTGATGACGATTTCGAGATACTCGCTGGGAATGACGAGTGTGCCGTCCTTGGCGACGTTGAACTGGCCGATCAGAGCCATCAGGTCGTCCTGCAGCTTCTGCTGCGCGGCCGCGTCAATCGCACCGAACGCCTTGTGGGTCGGACCGTAGTAGGTGCGGAAGATGTCGAGGAAATGCGCCGGCGACTTGTAGCGGAAGGTGAAGTTCCGGCTCTCCGCCGCGACGGTGACGCCACGGCCGAAGATCTCCGCGAGATAGTCCTTCTTGCCCCACATGACCGGCGACTTCACGCCCGCCGGCGGCGGAACGAATTTGACGACGGTCTTCAAGAGATTGCCGATGAAGCTTTCGGGCGTCCAGTTGGCCATGCCGATCTTGCCGCCGGGACGGCACACACGGACGAGTTCGCTCGCCGCGCGCGGATGGTTCGCGGTGAACATCACGCCGAAGGTGGACAGAACGACGTCGAAGCTCGCATCCGGAAACGGCAGGTTCTCCGCATCCGCTTCGCGGAATTCGACGGGCAGGCGCTCGGCCTGGGCGCGCTCGCGGCCGCGTTCGAGCAACGCACCGACGTAATCGGTCGACACCACGTCGGCGAAACGGCGCGCCGCGGCGAGCGTCGCATTGCCGTTGCCGGCGGCGACGTCGAGGACGCGCTGGTTGCTTCTGACGTCGACGGCCTCGCAGAGATTCTCGCCGACGATCTGCAAGGTGGTGCCGACGACGGCATAATCGCCGGAGGCCCAAGTGGCCTGCTGCTTGGCCTTGACGGCGGTGAGGTCGGGCGCGGGCGCGGTGGCGGTCTGGATATTCATGGTATCTCTCCTGTTTGCTGTCGTGGTGGGCTCGGTGAAAATCAGTGGCGGCTTTCCGCGGCGCGGGTTGCGCCGGGAAGACGCGTCGATCGCTGCTTCCTGTAGAAGGCGTAGTCGGCCGAATACGGCGCGCTCAGCATGGAGCCTGCGCTGTCGCACGGCCCTTCGGCGATGCCGCCCTTGGTGTTGAGGCGCTGAATGGTGGTGACGCCGGCCAGCATGCCGCGGTCGCGCTGCGCCGTTGCCGACAATTTCAGCAGCGGAATGTCGGCTACGCCGGCGCCGGGCGCGCGCGCGACGACCTTGCCGGAAACCGCGCTGCCATCGTCAAACTCCCATCTCGGCCCAGCAAAATGCCGGCCGATCGTCTTGCCGTCGGCGATGAGCGTCGCGATCGGCTCGCGGAATTGCCATGTGAGCTTGCCGGCCGCGTCCGCCTTGCATTCGTGGATCTGTGCGCCCTCGGCATGGATCGTCACGACCAGGGTTTCGCCCGATGCAGCGATGTTGTCCGGCAGTTCGACCGCGGCGAGCGCGGCTGCCGCAAATGTCGCGCCGGCGGCGATGACCGGAATGGCGGTGCGCGACCTCCGCGTCGCCCAGAATGGCCTGCGGCGGGACGCCGCAGCAGCGGAATGGTTACTGAACATTGGTCCTTTTCCCTCGATTTGCGTCCGAGATGCGCCCAAGTGGCGCGTTTGCTGTGTTGATGGGTATGCATTGCCCCGGTTTTCGCCTGTCCAATTCGCGACACTGCTATCCGCAGGGCGAAACCTTTGGCGGGTTCTCCGAGACAAACGAGGTTATGATCCACTCATCACGACCCCAGGGAATGAACCGGTGACCGGGCATGACGAAATCTCGCCAGGCGTGACGTCCGGCGCGGCCGTGCTGCCGCGCGCGGTGCGGCGCGCGCTCGATTTCATGCAAGGCGCGCTGGAGCGCGATATCGGTATCGCCGAACTTGCGGCCGCCGCCGGCCTGTCCTCCCGCGCGCTACAGCGGCAATTCAAGGCTTTTGTCGACAAGACGCCGCACGAAGCGCTCCGCGATATCAGGTTCGACGCCGCGCGGCGTCAGTTGCTGCTGGGAAGGCCCGGCACGCGCGTGATGGACGTGGCGCTGCGTTGCGGCTTTCCGCATTTCGGCCGGTTCTCGATCGAGTACCGTCGCCGCTATGGCGAGACGCCGTCACACACCCTGAAGCGGCAGGCGACTTTCAGCAACATGGTCTCTGCGCAGCTGCAGACGTTTTCGCAGAGCACGGATCGGCCGGGCGTGACGATCGGCCCGATCGAAACGGCTGTTGGTCACGAGGAGAGCGCGCGCGGCATCGCAGACGAGATCGCAACGGCGCTGGCGCGCATCGGTATCTCGACCACTTCGAATGCCGGATCGGCGCGTTATCATCTGGCCGGCGCTATCAGGGGCGCCGGCGCGCAGGCGCGGCTGATCTTCCGGCTGATCGACCGCGAGAGTGGCCAGCATCTATGGGCACACCGGATCGAGGGCGATTGGGAACGCGCCGCCGCGTTCGACGAGCAACTCGCCACCAGGCTTGCGGCTGCGTTGCGCCCGAGCCTGCGCGCCGCCGAGATCGACCGCGCCTTGCAGAAGCGCGATGCCGATCTCACGGCGCAGGATCTTGCGCTGCGCGCGATGCCGGGCGTTCTGTCACTGGACGAAGCCGGCAATGAGCGCGCAATCGAGCTCTTGAACGAGGCGATGGCCCGCGATCCCGACAACCCCCTGCCCTTTGCGCTTGCCGCCTGGGCCTACGCCCAGCGCGTCGTGTATTACTTCGGCACCGACCCGTCGCACGACCGTGCGCAGAGCGCGACCTATGCGCGGAAGGCGTTGGGCCTGCGCGCGGACCCGAGGGTGCTCGCCGTCGCAGGCACCGCACTGTCGCTGGTCGACGACGAAAACGCGGAGCAGATCATCGCAAGGGCCCTCGCCATCGACGGCAGCTCGGCCTTTGCCTGGGGCCGCAGCGGCTGGGTCGACGTCTATCGCGGCCATGACGACGCTGCGATCGAGCGGTTCATGATCGCGCTGGAGCTGGCGCCATCAGATGCGCTCGCCTTCAACAATATCTATGGCATCGGGGTCGCGCATTTCAACGCCGGCCGCTTCCGCGAAGCCGCGCAATGGCAGCAGCGCGCGCTGGTCCAGCATCCCTCGCTGGCCTGGATGCACCGGACGCTGTGTCCGACTTACATGTTCGCCGGCGCAAAAGAGGAAGCAGGCGAGAGCATCCGCCGCCTCAAGGAAGGCTATCCCGAGCTGACGCTGACGAAAGTAACGGACGGATTGCCGCCGCTGCCGAAAACGACGCGCGAGCGCCTCGTCGAGGCGCTGCAAGATGTGGGGCTGCCGCGATAGCCGCAGTGCGGATCGCGCCAGCGCAATCAGCCTTACGACACTTCCCTCGCCCGCCGCTGCATCAGATCGCGGTCGCGGCGGTTGCCGGCGAGTTCGGCGGCCGCCTCGAATGCGGCGCGCGCCTCGTCATGGCGGCCGAGCTTTTGCAGGAAGTCGCCGCGCACGCCCGGAAGCAGATGGTAATTCTTGAGCGCCGGCTCGTGCGCGATGGCCTCGAGGATCGCAAGCCCGGCCTGCGGTCCTTCCGCCATGCCGACCGCGACCGCGCGGTTGAGCTCGATGACTGGCGAGCCCACGCGTGCGGCGAGTTGTTTGTAGAGCCCGGCAATGCGCGGCCAGTCGGTGGCATCGGCCCTGTCGGCCCGCGCGTGGCAGGCGATGATCTCCGCCTGCAGCACATAATAGCCGCCCTCGCCGCCGAGAACTTGTGCGCGGCCGAGCGCCAGCAGGCCGCGGCGGATCTGCAAAAAATCCCAGCGCGAGCGGTCCTGTTCCAGCAGCAGGATCGGCTCGCCCGCTGCGTCGACGCGCGCCGCCGCTCGCGACGCATTCAGCTCCATCAGGGAGAGCAGCCCGAACGCTTCCGGCTCTGATGGCGCGATCGAGACCAGCACGCGGCCGAGGCGCAGCGCCTCCTGACAAAGCTGCGGCCGCATCCAGTCGTCGCCGCGCGAGGCCGCATAGCCCTCGTTGAAGATGAGATAGACGACCTCCAGCACGGAAGCGAGCCGTTCGTACAGCTCCTCGCCGCGCGGGGTCTCGTAAGCAAGACCGGATTCCGACAGCGTTCGCTTGGCGCGCACGATGCGCTGGCTGATGGTCGCCTCCGGCACCAGGAAGGCGCGCGCGATCTCCTCGGTGGTCAGCCCGCAGATCATGCGCAGCGCCAGCGCTGCCGCCGCATCGCGCGACAGCAGCGGGTGGCAGGCAGTGAAGATCAGCCGCAGCATCTCATCGCCAATATCGTCGTCGAGGGATGCATCGAAATCCGGCATCGCCTGCTGCTCCCGCTCGATGTCCAGCGCCAGCGCTTCGTGCTTGCGCGCGAGCATCTTCCGGCGGCGCAGCTGATCGAGCGCACGGCGTTTGGCCGTCGCCATCAGCCACGCGCCCGGACGTTCCGGCACGCCCGAGGACGGCCAGGCTTCCAGCGCCGCGACCAACGCATCTTGGGTCAATTCCTCCGCCAGGGGCACATCGCGCAGCATGCGCGACAGCGACGTGATCAGTCGCGGCTGCTCGATGCGCCAGGCGGCGAGGATGGCGGCATGGATGTCGGCGGCCGTCATCGCCGCCGACGTTGTTTGCCCGCGTGCATCAGGCGAGCTGGGCTGATTGAAGGGCTTC
>DATEJC010000112.1:0-7244 GCA_035278345.1 Bradyrhizobium sp.
TGGCCAGGAGATCGGCGGTGACCGGCGACCATTCCGCGGGCTTGTGCACGACGGTGCAGCCGGCGGCAAGCGCCGGAGCAATCTTCCAGGTCGAGAGCATGAACGGCGTGTTCCACGGCGTGATCACGCCGACCGGGCCGATCGGCACCCGCGTCGAGATGTTCCAGTGCTCCTCGCTCGGCGTATTGAGGCCATCGCGGGCCTCCGCGCATTTGTCGGCGAAGAAGCGAAAATTTTCGGCGGCGCGGATCGCGGCCTTGGCCATGAATCGATGCGCCTGGCCGGTATCGATGCATTCCAGGACGGCGATGTCGTCGGCATTGTCCTCAATCGCGTCGGCCACGCGATGCAAATGCTTGCGCCGTGTGGCGGCTGACATGTCGCGCCAGGGCTTGAAAGCGCGCGCCGCCGCCGCAGCCGCGCGATCGATATCTTCAGCATCGCCGCGGGCGACGCTGGCGAGCACCGCATCGTCGATCGGTGATTTGGTCTCAAAGGTCTCGCCGGAAGCCGACGGCACGATCTTGCCGTCGATCATGTGACCGATGCCATCTGCGCGCAGCTTCTTCAGCAGCGGCGCGGCGCGCTCGCGATTGGCCTGAAAGACGTCGGCGGGTTTCGGGGTGATCTTATCCATGGGCAGCCTCCACTTTCAGCGCGTCGTGGATGTTGTTGCGTTTCCAGCTGGTTTCCTTGTCATTGATCTGCATGTCGAACGACAACGCGAACTTGCTGCCGGCGAAGACGGGATCAAGATAGGCGGATAGCGCCTTGAAGATATGCTCGCCTGCCTTCTTTCGGGCAGGAAGATCGCGGCCTTCGCCAAGCCGCAGCAGCATCGACAGAAAGCCATGCTGCGGGTTACCGTCGGCGATCGCAAAATGCTCGCATTTGATGGCGCGAACGCGGATGCCGCCGATCGGGAAGATGCCGGTTTCCACCGCCGCCTTGCGGACCAATTCGACCACCGCGCGCATATCGACGCGCTTGTCGAGGTTGGCGGAGTATTCGATGGTGAAATGCGGCATGGCGGTTCACTCCCGATTTTTCTTGTCGCGTTCCTTAAGCGAAGTAACAGCTCACCGAGCCATAGGGTCCATAATCGGCCTGGATCGTGTCGCCCTTGCGGGCCTCGATCGGGCGGATGAACGATCCCGCCAGCACCACTTGGCCGGCTTCGAGCGAAAGTCCATTGGGTGCGATCTTGTTGGCGAGCCAGGCCACCGCAGTCGCGGGATGGTTGAGCACGCCGGCGGCAAGGCCGGTCTCTTCCAGCTGGCCGTTACGATAGCACAACGCGCCGATCCAGCGCAGATCGGCGTCCAGCGGGCGAATCGGCCGGCCGCCAAGCACGATGCCGGCGTTGGCCGCGTTGTCGGCGATGGTGTCGAAAATCTTGCGGGTCGCCTTGGTCTGCGCATCGACGCGTTCGACGCGGGTGTCGAGGATTTCCAGCGCCGGCACGACGAAGTCCGTCGCGTTGAGCACGTCGAACAGGGTGCAGTTCGGGCCCGACAGCCGCGTTTTCATGACGAAGGCAAGCTCGGCCTCGACGCGCGTGGCGATGAAGCGGTCCGAGGGGACGAGGCCACCATCGGCGAAGAACATGTCGTCGAGCAGGATGCCGGAATCCGGCTCGTCGATGTTGAGGGCGCTCTGCATCGCCTTCGAGGTGAGGCCGATCTTGTGACCCTTCACAACCCGGCCCTGCGCCAATTTCATCTCGACCCAGGCCTTCTGAATCGCGTAGGCGTCATCAAGGGTAATGCCGGGATGATCCAGCGAGAGCTGGCGGATCTGCTTGCGGGTCTTCTCCGCACGGTCGAGCCGCTCGGCGGCGCTGCGGATTTCGTCTTGCGAGAGGGCCATGGCGGACCGCTAATAGTGGGTACGGCGAGATGATTAACATGTTAAGTGTTTTGATGCAAACCCTATTGCTGCTTGTTGCAGTGCAAATGTGAACCGGATGGCGCGCAAGAAATCGTCCAACGATTCCAATGTGGAGGCAGGGCTGGCGGTCCGCCGATTGCCGATGCGCGAATTCTCCCGCTCGCTGCCGATGTCGCTGCTGCGCGCCCGCGAGGCCGTGATGCGCCAGTTCCGCCCCTCGCTGCGGAACCACGGCCTCACCGAACAGCAATGGCGCATCCTGCGCGCCCTCACGGCGGTGGAGGCCATCGAAGTCACCGAGCTTGCGCGCATGGCCTTCCTGCTTGGCCCCAGCCTGTCGCGTATCCTGCGCGACCTCGAGGCGCGGCAGCTGGTGGAGCGCAAGACGGCCGAGCTCGACCAGCGCCGCGCCGTGGTCTCGATCTCGGCCAAGGGAGTGAAGCTGATCGAAGCGGTCGCGCCGACCTCGGAAGCGATCTACGCCGAGATCACCCGCCGCTTCGGCGCGCGCCGGCTATCCGAATTGCAGGAAATGCTGGCAGCGCTGGAACAGGGTCTCGCCGATATGGGAGGCGCGGAAAGCGACGCTGGCGAGGAGTGAATGCAATTCTGCATGAAGCTACCAGCGCACTGCATAGCCCGACTGCAAATGATTGCAATCAATCGAGAATGTTGGTCTGGACAGTGGACATCGCAGCGATTTTTCGCTCAAAGTGCCGGCCAAGCCGGTCAGCAAAAACCGGCGCGGGGAGGCGGTTCGCTGCATTGCGATGCGGCTGAACTCGACAAGGAACACTGAAATCCGGACATGGTCACTATCAAGGTCAACAATCTCATCGATTTCGTCGCGGACGTTTTTTCCCATGCCGAGTCCTCACCTGAGGAAGCCCGGCGCATCGCGACCTACCTCACCACGGCAAACCTGACCGGCCACGACAGCCACGGCGTCATCCGCGTGCCCGTCTATGTCAGATGGAAAAAGACGGGCAACGTCGTGCCCAACCAGACACCCGAGATCATTGTCGATACGGCCTCGCTGGCGGTGGTCGACGGCAAGTTCGGCTACGGGCAGACCGTCACGCCCTTTGCGGTGAAGACCGGCATCGAGAAATGCAAGAAGGCGGGCCTCGCCGCGGTGGCGCTGCGCAATGCCGGCCATATCGGCCGTGTCGGCGACTGGGCCGAAATGGCCGCGGCCGAGGGGCTGGTGTCGGTGCACTTCGTCAATGCCGCCGGCTCGCTGCTGGTCGCGCCGTTCGGCGGCGTGGAGAAGCGGCTTTCGACCGCGCCTTACTGCGTCGGCATTCCGCGCGGCGGGCAGGATCCGATCGTGCTCGATTTTGCAACGTCGGTCGTCGCCGAGGGCAAGGTGCTGGTCGCAAGCCGCGGCGGCAAGAAGCTGCCCAAGGGCGCGCTGATCGACGGCGATGGCACGCTGAGCGAGGAGCCGGACGTGCTCTACGGCCCGTACACGCCCGACGGTCCGCGCGACCACACCAAGGGCACCGGCGCGATCCGCGCCTTCGGCGAGCACAAGGGCTCGGGGCTTGCCTTCATCTGCGAACTGCTCGGCGGCGCCCTGACCGGCACCGGCGCCACCTCGGGCGGCCGTCGCTTTGCCAACGGCATGCTGTCCTTCTATGTCGATCCCAAGGTGATCGACACCTCCAACTTCTTCGACGGCGAGATCACCCGCTATACCGATTTCATCCGCGCCACCAAACCGGTCGCGGGCGTCGATACCGTGCTCGTCCCCGGCGATCCCGAGCGGAAGACGCGCGCCGAGCGCACCGCCAATGGCGTGCCGCTGCCTGACGACACATGGGCCGCGATCGTCAACACCGCGCGCGAAGTCGGCGTCAGCGAAGTCGGCATTCAAAGAGCAACAGCATGATTTTTCCGTCATTGCGAGGAGCGTAGCGACGAAGCAATCCAGCTTCCCTGACGATGGATTGCTTCGCTTCGCTCGCAATGACGGGAGTGGAATTCAACAGGAGAAATGAAGTGGCTAACAACAACGTCAAGAAAGTATGGGCTTCGGGCAAGGCCGTGGTGAACGCTTGGCTGGCGATCCCGTCGGGATTTTCGGCCGAGGTCATCGCGCAATGCGGCTTCGACAGCGTCACCGTCGACATGCAGCACGGCGTGCAGGACTATCTGTCGATGGTGCAGTGCTTCCAGGCCATGGACAAGCATCCGGTAACGCCGATGGTCCGCGTGCCCTGGAACGAGCCTGGCATCATCGGCAAGGTGCTGGATGGCGGCGCTTATGGCGTGATCTGCCCGATGATCAATACGCCGCAGGAGGCGAAGAACCTCGTCTCCTACGCGAAATATCCGCCGAAGGGCGTGCGCTCCAACGGCCCGATCCGCTCGGGCATGTACGGCTCCGCCGGCACCTACCAGAAGACGGCGAACGACGAGATCGTGCTGCTGCCGATGATGGAGACCAAGACCGCGATCGAAAACATGGAAGCGATCCTCGACGTCGAAGGCATCGACGGCGTCTATGTTGGTCCGTCCGACCTCGGCTTCTCCTATGGACTCGTGCCGAAGCTCGACCGCGACGAGCCGGAGATCCTGAAGATCTACGAGAAGATCGTGAAGGAGTGCGGCAAGCGCGGTCTCAACCCCGGCATCCATTGCTCGGGCGCTGAGGGCGCGGTGCGCGCCATCAACATGGGCTTCAAGCTGGTGACGCTGTCGAACGAGAGCGGCCTGATGATGACCTATGCCAAGATGCAGGTGAACCAGACCCGCAAGGACTCGGGCGGGAAGGCTTGATCTTTCCTCTCCCTCTCCCCGCGCTTGCGGGGAGAGGGCTGGGGTGAGGGGCCTCCATCCGGTGAGCACCGTGTTAGTGTTAGTCACCGTGCCTTGCTCCTCACCCGGATCGCATCTGCGATGCGATCCGACCTCTCCCCGTAAAGGACGGGGAGAGGTGAAAGCGAACCAAGGAGACGCACCATGGCCCCGGCGCCCGTGATCCGACTGCACCCTGACGACGGCGTCTTGATCGCGCGATCGAGCCTGCCGCCGGGACTTGTGGTGGCCGACGGCGTCACCACGACCGAGCGGATTCCCGCCGGCCACAAGGTTGCGATCAAGCCGATCGCGGTCGGTGAACCGGTGCGGCGCTACGGTCAGATCATCGGCTTTGCGACCGCGCCGATTGCGCCGGGCCAGCACGTGCACACGCAGAACTGCGGCATGGGCGATTTCGCCAAGGACTATGCCTATGGCGTCGACGTCAAGCCGGCGCCGAATTTCGATCTGCCCGCAACCTTTGACGGCATCCGCCGCCCCGACGGCCGGGTGGCGACGCGCAACTATATCGGCATCCTCACCTCGGTGAATTGCAGCGCGCATGTCGCGGGTCTCGTCGCCGATGTCTTCCGCAAGAATCCGTTCACAGGCGACAATCCGCTCGCGGATTTTCCCAATGTCGACGGCGTTGTGGCGCTGACCCACAAGACCGGTTGCGGCATGACCCAGAACGAGCCGCTGGCCTTGCTTCGCCGCACGCTCGGCGGCTATGCGCGGCACGCGAATTTCTCCGCCGTGATCGTGCTGGGCCTCGGCTGCGAGGTGAACCAGATCGGCGGGCTCATGGAAGAGCAAAAACTTGCCGGCCGTTTGCGTGCGATGGACATCCAGGACGTCGGCGGCACCCGCAAGACCGTGGAGAAGGGCGTCGCCTTCGTGAAGGAGGCGCTGACCGATGCGAACAAGGTCAGGCGCGAGGCTGTTCCGGCGAGCGAGTTGACGGTGGCCCTGCAGTGCGGCGGCTCGGACGGCTATTCCGGCGTGTCGGCCAATCCGGCATTGGGCGCGGCGAGCGATTTGCTCGTGCGCCACGGCGGCACGGTCATCCTCTCGGAGACGCCTGAGACCTACGGCGCGGAACATCTGCTGACGCGCCGCGCCGTCAGCCGAGAGGTCGGCGAAAAGCTCGTCGGCCTGATGCGCTGGTGGGAGGAATACACCCAGCGTGAAGGCGCGGAGATGAATGCCAATCCGAGCCCCGGCAACAAGGCCGGCGGCCTCACCACCATCCTGGAGAAATCGCTCGGAGCGATGGCGAAAGCCGGCAGCACCAATCTGGTCGACGTGCTGCATTATGCCGAGCCCGTCACCAAGAAGGGTTTTGTGTTCATGGACACGCCCGGCTACGACCCCGTCGCCGCGACGGGGCAGGTGGCCGGCGGCGCCAATCTTGTCTGCTTCACCACCGGGCGCGGCAGCGTGTTCGGCTGCAAGCCGGCGCCTTCCATCAAGCTCGCGACGAATACGCCGATGTACAAGCGGATGGAAGACGACATGGACGTCAATTGCGGCACCATCCTCGACGGCGAGGAGACGGTGCAGGAATGCGGCCAGCGCATCTTCGAGCTGATGCTGAAGACGGCTTCCGGCCAGCCGACCAAGAGCGAGAGTTTTGATTTCGGCGGCGCCGAGTTCGCGCCATGGGTGCTTGGCGCGACGATGTAGCTTTCGTCGTCCCGGCGAAGCGGTGCTTTCGATCGCGACGGAGAAGTCATGAATTTGCGCGCTAGCCGGTTCGATATTGTTGGATGTCTGGTGCTCTTGGCCGTCTTCCTTGGCGCCGGACCGGCGTGCGCCGCAACCCTTGTGGCGCTTGGTGCGAGCAATACCTACGGCAAGGGCGTGGCCCGCAATCAGGCCTATCCGGCGCAACTCGAAGCGATACTGCGGGCGAAGGGATTGAATGTCCGGGTGGTGAATGCCGGCATCAATGGCGATACCACGGAAGGGATGCTGGAACGCCTGGACCGAGCGGTGCCGAACGGGACGAGTGCCGTTATTTTGCAGCCCGGCGGCAACGATCGGCGGAAAGGCCGGCCCGATCGCACGGCCGATATTCAAAGCCGCCTCAGTGCACGGGGCATTCGTGTGATCATGCTTGGAAACGGCATGCTGCGCGGCCTGCCGCATCAACCCGACGGCGTGCATTTGACACCGGAAGGCTATCACATGCTGGCAAAGTCGCTGGCTTCGCAGGCAGCAAGCGCGGTCGGCCGCTGAATTCGCGCGGCGGCGAGCGAATAGGCACGCCGTGCCCGTTGTTAGTGCTTGATCGCCGCCTTCTGCAGTGTTCTGCTCAAGAATGCTGCTGGAGTGGCCCGTACCGTGTCGATCTACGTCGCGCTGCATCACGTCACGCACTACAAATACGACCGACCGATCGACCTCGGCCCACAAACCGTTCGCCTGCGCCCGGCGCCGCACACGCGCACGCCGATCCTGAGCTATTCGCTCAAGGTCACGCCATCCAATCATTTCGTGAACTGGCAGCAGGATCCGCAGGGCAACTGGCTCGCGCGCTTCGTCTT
>DATEJC010000113.1:0-5367 GCA_035278345.1 Bradyrhizobium sp.
GTCGACCTTGAAGCCGGTGTTGTAGGGCGTGGCCGAGAAGCGCACATCGTCGAACACGAAGAACTCGGCTTCCGGGCCGAAGAACACGGTGTCGCCGACGCCCATCGACTTCACCATTGCCTCGGCCTTCTTGCACATGCCGCGCGGGTCGCGGTTGTAGGGCTCGCCGGTGGTCGGCTCGAGCACGTCGCAGACGATGACCATGGTGGTCTCGGCGAAGAACGGGTCGATCGTCGCGGTGACGGGGTCGGGCATCAGGCACATATCGGATTCGTTGATCGCCTTCCAGCCGGCAATCGACGAGCCGTCGAACATCAAACCTTCGGCGAACGAGTCCTCTTCGATCATGCCGACGTCGAAGGTCACGTGCTGCCACTTGCCGCGCGGGTCGGTGAAGCGCAGGTCGACGTATTTCACGTCGTTGTCCTTGATCGATTTCAGGACGTCTTTGGCGGTCTTCATGTATTCCCCTTATCTCTTGCGGTCGGTTTCCTGGAGTGAACGGCGAGCGAGGTGGCGGACGAAATCAGACTGCCGAAAGCAGCCCGTTTTTCTTGTTTTTGCCGCGAAATTCCCGATAGCAAACGGCTCAGATAGCGTCCAGCCCGGATTCACCGGTTCGGATGCGGATCGCTTCCTCGATGTTGGATACGAAGATTTTGCCGTCGCCGATGCGACCGGTTTGGGCAGCGCGGCGGATGGCGTCGATGGCCTTCTCTACCAGATCGTCGCCGATCACGATCTCGATTTTGACCTTGGGCAGGAAGTCCACGATGTATTCCGCACCGCGATACAGTTCCGCATGGCCCTTCTGCCGGCCAAAACCCTTGGCCTCGGTGACGGTGATACCCTGCAGTCCGACTTCCTGAAGCGCCTCTTTCACCTCGTCGAGCTTGAACGGCTTGATGATGGCCTCGATCTTCTTCACTGACTTTGCCTCCCGGCGCTTCGTAGAATTCCAGACTGCTGCGCGTTCTCTGGGGTTGTACTGACGCGCAGCTCGTTCGATGCTTGGTTCGATCTTTGGACCCGGCGAACTGCCGGAAAATACTCGGTATTACCCACCGTCCTCAGCCGGCTTCCTCGAAAGCAGGCTCTATGCCAAGTTGTTAACCGGTCCGATTTCGGAGTGTTATCAGACTTTTAACGGGCAGCCGATTGGAGTTTGGGGCGACCTGCCCATGATACGTCAGCCTATGAAATAGGCAAACAGATGAATTCGTGTGCAGGACTTTGGCCCGCTGCGTTCAAGCCGGGAACGCACGTGCCTCAGTAGAAGGCGTTTGGATCAGGATTGGGCATGGAAGTTCTCACCACATCCCAAATGGAGCGCGCCGATCAGCTGACCATTGCCGCCGGCAGGCCGGGCTTTGCGCTGATGATGAGTGCCGGCCAGGCGGTGGCGGAAGCTGCCATGGATCTGGCCGAGGAAGGCCCGATCGTCGTGGTTGCCGGCGGCGGCAATAATGGCGGCGACGGCTTTGTGGCGGCGGCAGAACTGGCGGCGCGCGGCCGCGAGGTTTCGGTGGTGCTGCTCTGCGAGCGCGACAGCCTGCAAGGCGATGCAGCCTCTGCCGCGCGCGGCTGGAAATATCCGGTGCTGCCGTTTAACCCGCAGGCGCTCGGCAAGCCCGCGCTGATCGTCGACGCGCTGTTCGGGGCGGGGCTCAACCGCCCGGTGAAGGGCGAACCCCTCGAGATGATCGAGGCGATCAACGCCAATGGCGCGCCGGTGCTGGCGGTGGACCTGCCCAGCGGCATCAATGGCACGACGGGCCTCGTGATGGGCGCAGCGGTGCGCGCTACGGAAACCGTCACTTTCTTCCGCAGGAAGCCGGCGCATCTGCTTCTACCGGGCCGCATGTATTGCGGCCGCGTCCGCCTCGCCGACATCGGCATTGCGAGGAGCGTGCTTGAGGAGATCAAGCCGCAGACAGCGGAGAACGTCCCCGATACCTGGCAGAGTTCGTTCCCGGTGCCGCGCATGGACGCGCATAAATATGCGCGAGGACATGTGGTGGTCGTCTCGGGCGAACCAGCCTCGACCGGCGCGGCGCGGCTTGCCGCGCGCGGGGCGCTGCGTGCGGGCGCGGGACTCGTCACGGTGGCCTCGCCGCGCGAGGCGCTGGCGGTGAATGCGGCGGCGCTGACCGCGGTGATGGTGCACGCGGTCGACACGCCGGTCGAATTCGCAGAATTCCTCGCCGACCGTCGTTTCAACGCCTGCGTGATCGGGCCGGGTGCCGGGATCGGCGAACGCACCCGCGACTTCGTGCACACGGCGCTGTCGGCGCAAAAGCATCTGGTGCTGGACGCCGACGCGCTCACGAGCTTTGCGGACGCGCCGGATCACCTGTTCGAGTCGATCAAGGGCTCGCCCGATCCGCAGGTCGTGCTGACCCCGCATGAAGGCGAGTTTCCGCGCCTCTTCAGCGACATGAGCAACAAGAATCCCGGCCGCTCGAAACTCGAGCGCGTGCGCGACGCCGCGCAGCGTTCCGGCGCCGTGGTGCTGCTCAAGGGCGCTGACACGGTGGTGGCCGCCCCCGACGGCCGCGCGACGATTGCCTCCAACGCGCCGCCCTGGCTTGCCACCGCCGGCGCCGGTGATGTGCTCGCCGGCATCGTTGCGGCGATGCTGGCACAGGGCGTGGGCGCGTTCGAAGCCGCCAGCATCGGCGTGTGGATGCACGGCGAAAGCGCGCGCGAGGCGGGGCCCGGGCTGATTGCCGAAGATTTGCCCGAAGTAATGCCGGCTGTATTCCGCCGGCTCTATGACGAGTTTGGGATCGAGTACTAGGACGTAGCGCATACATGCGCTACGTCCGCCTTACGCTCGAAAGCGCGGCAGCTCCTGCAAATCGCTCAACGCAAATTACTGGTGCGCCCGTTCGGCGGCGGCGGTGGCCATGTATTTCGAACGGAATTCAGCAACCCGCGCGCGCCACATTCCGACGAACGCCTCCGATGTCACCTTGTCGACGGATTTCCACTCCTTCTTGAGGACCGGAAGGGTATTGCCCCAGATCGCGCGCTTGCACCACTTCTCGCCCTTCTCCCTGCCTTCGCTGGTGGCGCACATGGACTTCCAGGCGAGACGATCAGGCCGGCTGATGTGCTCGGCGGCGCCTTCCCAGCCTTGCTGATGGATCAAATAAAGGTCGCTCAAGTCCGGCTTCCGGTGCGTTATCCACTCGAACAGGATGCCTTCGGTAATGACCTTGTAGGCGGCCGCAACGGCATTGTCGCGGGGACTGCGAATCTGTCCGAAGCCGAATTTGCCGAACTCGTATTCGCTCAGCTGGAACAGGCCGATATACGACCCGGTGCGTTGATTGGGGTTGAAACCGGACTCGATCTTGGCAACCGCTTTCATGAAATTGAAATCGAGACCGAACGCATCGGAAGCGCGCTTGATCTCCTCGACCGGCGTTCCGACCGGGATGTCCTTGAGTGACCTCAAGACGATCTCAGCCGGCTTCTCGGCTGGCGGTAGTTCGGACCAGACGTAATAGATGAGATACCGGAAGTCCTTTGTAACCGGCGCCGGATTGGAGAGGTCATTCGGCGCGTCGCGCGCCACCGGCGCCGGCTGGGTGACATCCTGGTGGCCCAGCGATGCCAGTTTTGGCCCGATGGAATAGCCGGCGATTTCGGCTCGAGCCATCAACGCTTCGGAAGCCGTTGAAGTCACCGAGCCATCCTCTGCTGCAAGCGTTGTTCCGGGTCCGGCGGATGTCTCTGGCACGGCGGCGGAGAGCGCGGGCGCGTAAGCCGTCGCGGCGTTCACAGCCGCTTCCGGCATTGCCTCCGGTACGGCCGCGACCGGCCTGTTTGCGGCAGCGAGACAAATCCCCGTGAATGCTATGGCACCCGCGATGCAGGCGACCTGCCAGGCTTTCATTGCCCCCGACTCCGCAGCTGGTTCCCGCAAGCTACACGCATGTTCCCCGTAATCCACGGTGATTCCCCATGTTGAACTTTTTTAGCGGAATGTCGTAAGCGAAAGCTAACGTTGAGGTCGCCGCGCGCTGAAGGTCTGCTCGGGGCTAAAGGCGAAAATGCGGCGAGCAGCTACGACGCGTCTGCTTTACGCCAGAACGAAGGCATCTGGCTGAGGCGTCCCGGCCTAGACGAGGTACTTCTTCACCGCCGTCTCGTCCCACTCCATGCCAAGACCCGGTCCACGCGCGGTCAGCGCACCGTCGACGATCTCGGCGGGCCTTGCGAGAATTGAGGCCGCGAAATCCAGAAATTCCAGCCAGTGGGCGGTCGGCGTCACCGTCAGCACATGGGCGCTGGCTTCCGCGAACAAATGGCTCGATTGCGGGATCGACGCAGCTTCGGCCTGTCCTGCGATCCGCATCCAGCCGGTGATGCCGCCGCATTTCATCAGATCGGGCATGATGAAGTCGGAAGCGCCTGCGGCGATCGCTTCGGCGAAGCCGCGTGGAAACCACCAGTTCTCGCCGGCCTGGATCGGCGTCGGCGAGGTCGCGCGCACCTTGGCGTGGCCGAGCAGGTTTTCCTGCGCCACCGGCTCCTCGATCCAGTGCAGGTCGTATGGCGCGAGCCGCTCGATGCGGCGCGTCGCTTCGGCGGGATCGAGCGACTGGTTGAAGTCGATCATCAAGGAAATGTCGGGCCCGAGCAGGGTGCGCACACCGCTGACCACGCGCTCGTCGTTTTCAGCATCGCCATCGCCGCCCTTGATCTTGATGCCGACAAAACCCTGGTCGAGCGAATGCCGCAGATCCTTCTCGTCCCTGACGGGATCGACGACGCCATAGCTGTCATAGGCCTTGATCGGCTTTGGCGCGCCGCCGAGGAGTTCAGCCACCGTCTTGTTGGCGCACTGGCCGAGCGCATCCCAATAGGCCATGTCGAGGCCGGAGACCGCCATGCCGACGAGACCCTGCCAGCTGAGCAGTCGGAACCGCTTATCCATGGCCGCCATCAGGTCGAACGGCACGATCGGCTTGCCGACGAGTTCACGGCCGATGTCCTCGATCAGCAGCACCAGCGGCTTCAGCACGAGATTGGCGTAGCCGAAGATGTAGGCGCGGCCGGTGACGCCCTGATCGGTCTCGACGTCGATCAAGACCAGCGGACCGGTGTTGAACGCGCCAAGTGCGGTTTTGACGGGACGCTTGAGCGGCACGACGACGGCTCGCGCCTTCACGCTGCGGATCGCTGGTGTCGCCTTGCACATGCGCCTCTCCCTCAGCTTCTTGATTGACGCGTCTTCTTCATGCGAGCCGGTGCCCACTCCGCCCGAAGACTCTGTTATCCGACGGCGTACCATCGCACGAGACGCGGCGCGGCCCAATCGGTCGCAACGGATTCGATCAGCCAGCGTCCGGGGTA
>DATEJC010000114.1:0-13458 GCA_035278345.1 Bradyrhizobium sp.
ATCCCGCGGCCACAGGCCCGGGCGAACCAACGCGCGTTTAGCTACGAGAGGCAACCATGGCAGTCAACATCACTCCCCCGGACATCAGCGAGCTGAAACCGCGCATCACCGTGTTCGGCGTCGGCGGCGCCGGTGGTAACGCCGTCAACAACATGATCACCGCCGGGTTGCAGGGCGTCGACTTCGTCGTCGCCAACACCGACGCGCAGGCGCTGACGATGTCGAAATCGCAGCGCATCATCCAGATGGGCACGCAGGTCACGCAAGGCCTCGGTGCCGGCTCGCAGCCCGACGTTGGCGCTGCCGCCGCCGAAGAAGTGTTCGACGAAATCCGCGATCATCTCTCCGGCGCCAACATGGTGTTCGTCACCGCCGGCATGGGCGGCGGCACCGGTACCGGTGCAGCTCCGGTGATCGCCAAATGTGCGCGCGAGATGGGCATCCTCACCGTCGGCGTCGTCACCAAGCCGTTCCACTTCGAGGGCCAGCGCCGCATGCGCACCGCGGAGTCCGGCATCTCCGAGCTGCACAAGGTGGTCGATACGCTTTTGATCATCCCGAACCAGAACTTGTTCCGGGTCGCCAACGAAAAGACCACCTTCGCGGATGCGTTCGCGATGGCCGACCAGGTGCTCTATTCGGGCGTCGCCTGCATCACAGATCTCATGGTCAAGGAAGGCCTGATCAACCTCGACTTCGCCGACGTCCGCGCCGTGATGCGCGAGATGGGCAAGGCGATGATGGGTACCGGCGAAGCCTCCGGCGACAAGCGTGCGCTGACCGCCGCGGAAGCCGCGATCGCCAACCCGCTGATCGATGACTCATCGATGAAGGGCGCCCGTGGCCTCCTCATCTCCATCACCGGCGGCAAGGATCTGACGCTGTTCGAAGTGGATGAAGCTGCCACCCGCATCCGCGAGGAAGTCGACCAGGACGCCAACATCATCGTCGGCGCCACCTTCGACGAAGCGCTCGACGGCGTGATCCGCGTCTCCGTCGTCGCCACCGGCATCGAGCAGGCTGCCGTCGCCCGCTCGCTCAGCGGCGCGGCCGCGCCCGCCGCGCAAGCGACGCCGTCGGCGTCGCCGGAGAATCGCCTTGCCGATCTCACCGCGCGCCTGCGCGCCGACAACCAGCGCCTCGCCGAGCGCGCCCAGAAGCTGGAAGCCGCCGTTTCCACCCATGTCGCGCCGGCCGCGGCGCCCGCACCGCGCGGCCAGAGCAATCTTGAGCGCGCCGCGCTCGCCGCGATTGCCGCCGCGGTCGCCCCTGAAGCGCCGGTGCCGTCGGCGCCGGCACAGCCTGCAACCTATGGCGACGTCACCGTCCGTCCGGTCGCGCAGAAGCCGACCCTGTTCCCGGACAAGGAAGTTGCCCACGCCGAATCGCATGAACCGCCGCCGGCCGACAACTTCATCCCGCCGGCCGCCGAACGTCCGCCGTCCCGGGCGCCGCGCATGCCCAAGTTCGAGGACCTGCCGATGCCGGCCCAGGCCGAAATCCGCAAGGCCCAGGGCGAGATCGAGGAGGAGCATCCGCACAAGAAGCTGTCGCTGCTGCAGCGGCTGGCCAATGTCGGCCTCGGCCGCCGCGACGAGGAGAGCGAGCCGCCGATCGCGGCCCGCGCCGCGGGTCCTGCCATGCCGCCGCTGCCGGAACGCAAGCCGGCCCGCACCGTCGCCCAGCAGATCGCAGGCAACGAACCGGTATCGGAATACGCCAAGCAGCGGCCCGCTCCGCAGGGTCTCGACGTCCACGGCCGCCCGGCGCCTGTTGCGCCGGCGCCACAGGGCGACGACCATCTTGATATCCCGGCCTTCCTGCGCCGGCAGGCCAACTGAGGTTTGTTACAATTCTTGCGGCTCAAAAGGTCCCGGTGGCGACACCGGGACCTTTACTTTTCCACAGGGGTATCCCCTTGCCGCTATTCGGCACGCGACTGTTTTGAAACGATAAATTATACTTTCCCCGCTTTAATCAGAACGCCGGAAAGGTATCCGACGTCGCCGTAATTTGGTTAAGCCTTGGCGCGAATGCGGCATAGTTGGGGTAACAATCCGTAAAAAAGCGTGAGTTGGCGCGCTTTCGGGCCGTGACTATGGTTTGCCGCGACTAGGGGATGCTTGAAGGGTGAGTCGATCCCGGAAGTTGGGTCGGTTGGTTCTTTGAGTAAGTCGGGTGGGCAGTTCCTAATGAAATTCAGCCGTCAAACCACGCTTCGCGCGCAAGCTACCGTGACGGGCGTCGGCGTTCATTCCGGCTTGCCGGTAAATCTCACCATCGGACCTGCACCTGTCGATGCAGGTTTTATTTTTGTCCGCACCGGCCTTGAAGGCGCCGACCGCGAGGTTGTGGCCGCCGCCGAATCCGTCATCTCCACCGAATTTGCAACTGTGTTGGGCGATGCCGAAGGCCCGCTGGTTTCCACCGCAGAGCACATCCTTGCCGCGCTGCGCGGCATGGGTGTTGATAACGCTACCATCGAGATCGACGGCCCCGAAGTTCCGATCATGGACGGCAGCGCCGCTGCTTTCGTCGCTGCGATCGATCAGGCCGGCGTCGTGGCGCAGCCCGCGGTCCGCCGCTTTCTGCAAATCGTCAAGCCGGTGTCCGTGAACGTCGGCGAATCCTACGGCGAATTCGGTCCCCATGCGGGGGGCTTCCGTGTCGAGGTCGAGATCGACTTCGCCAATCCCGTGATCGGCCAGCAGCACTACGCGCTTGAACTCAACCCGGAGCGCTTCCGCCGCGAAATCAGCCGCGCCCGCACCTTTGGCTGCATGAACGACGTGGCAAGGCTTTGGAGCGCTGGTTTCGCGCTCGGCTCTTCCTTCGAGAATACCGTAGTGTTCGACGACGAGCGCCTGCTCAACACCGAGGGCCTTCGCTACGCCGATGAATGCGCCCGCCACAAGGTCCTTGACGTGATCGGCGATCTCGCGCTGGCCGGCCTGCCGATACTTGGCGCCTTCCGTTCGGTTCGTGGCGGCCACAAGCTCAACCATGCCGCGCTGACCGCGCTGCTCGCCGACCGCACCGCCTGGCGCGTGGTCGAGGGCGAGGCGCCCCGCCGCAGCCGCGTTCCGGCCGAAGCCGGCCGCGCTATCGTCGGCGGCATGGTGGCCCCGGCCTATAGCCCGGACGTGTCCTGAAGCCGCAGCTTCCCGGCCGATTTCCCTAGTAACCACAATTGGTAAGGATCGTGGCCGGCCGCCTTAATCCGGGCGGAATGCCTGCCTATCGGGTTGGTCAATGGGGTTATTTCGGGTAAATGTAGCCCGCGGTTGCGCTGCTCACGGGCACGTTGATTTCTGCGGCCATGGCGGGCCGACCGCATGATCCCGACCCGAAGGGCCGCATCGGCGTAAAGTGGGACCAGTTTCGGAAAAGATCATGCGCAGCCAAGTCATCGCATCACAGGGCGTCGGGTCTTAACTCATGACGGCACAGCGTACGACGCTTCAACGGCGCAACTTCCCGGCTCGCCCGCCTTTGCGGCTCGCCTGCGCCATCGCGCTGCTTGCCCTTCCGCTCGGCGGCTGCGGCACCGGCGCGCTGTGGGACAAGTTCACCCAGAAGGACGACACCTTCGTCGAGGAGCCGGCGGACAAGCTCTACAACGAGGGCTTGTACCTGATGAACCAGCGCAAGGATAACAAGGCGGCCTCGAAGAAGTTCGAGGAGGTCGACCGCCAGCATCCCTATTCCGACTACGCTCGCAAATCGCTGCTGATGTCGGCCTATTCCTTCTACAACGCGGGCGATTACGACAGCTGCATCGGCGCTGCCACGCGCTACGTGACGCTGCATCCCGGCAGCCCGGATGCGGCCTACGCGCAGTACCTGATCGCCGCCTCGCATTACGACCAGATCCCGGACGTCTCGCGCGACCAGGGCCGCACCGAGAAGGCGATCAATGCGCTCGAGGAAGTCGTGCGCAAATATCCGACCTCGGAATACGCCAACTCCGCCAAGGCCAAGCTCGAAGGCGCGCGCGACCAGCTCGCCGGCAAGGAGATGACCGTCGGCAAGTACTACATGGACAAGCGCGACTTCACCGCCGCGATCAACCGCTACAAGACCGTGGTGACGCGCTACCAGACCACGCGCCATGTCGAGGAGGCGCTGTTCCGCCTGACCGAAGCCTATCTGGCGATCGGCATCGTCGGCGAGGCGCAGACCGCGGCTGCCGTACTCGGGCATAATTTTCCTGACAGCCGCTGGTACAAAGAGGCCTATAATCTTGTAAAGTCCGGCGGGGTGGAGCCGAGCGAGAACAAGGGCTCCTATATTTCAAGGGCCTTCAAGAAACTGGGCCTCGGCTAGGTTACTTTCGCATGCTGGCGCGTCTGTCGATCCGCGACATCGTCCTGATCGAACGGCTCGATATCGAATTTTCCCGCGGCCTTGCCGTGCTCACCGGCGAAACCGGCGCGGGCAAATCGATCCTGCTCGACGCCTTTGCGCTGGCGCTCGGCGGCCGCGGCGACGCCACGCTGGTGCGCCACGGCGCGGAGCAGGGGCAGGTCACCGCCACCTTCGACGTGCCGAAGAATCATCCGGCCACCAAAATCCTCGCCGACAATGGCCTCGAAGATACCGGCGAGATGATCCTGCGCCGCGTGCAATTCGCCGACGGCCGCACCCGCGCGTTCATCAACGACCAGTCGATCTCTGTGCAGACCCTGAAAGCGGTCGGCGCCGCGCTGGTCGAGATCCACGGCCAGCACGACGAGCGCGCGCTGGTCGATGCCTCCACCCACCGCCGCCTGCTCGATGCCTTTGGCGGGCACGAGAGGGACGTCGCCGCCGTCGAGCAGCTGTGGGAGGCGCGCCGGACCGCGAGCGCCTCGCTGGAGGAACATCGCGCCGGCATGGAGCGCGCCGCGCGCGAGGCGGATTATCTGCGCCACGCCTCCGCCGAGTTGAAGACGCTCGCCCCGCAGGAAGGCGAGGAGACAACGCTCGCTTCCCGCCGCACCATCATGATGCAGGGCGAGAAGATCGCCACCGACCTGCGCGAGGCGCAGGAAGCGATCGGCGGCGTGCATTCGCCGGTGCCGGCGCTGTCGGCCGCGGTGCGCCGCCTGGAGCGCCGCGCCGCCAATTCGCCCGCTTTGGTCGAGCCCGCGGTGAAGGCGATCGACGCCGCCATCAACGCGCTGGAGGAGGCCGATCAGCATCTCAACGCCGCGCTGCGGGCGGCCGATTTCGATCCCGCCGAGCTCGAGCGCATCGAGGAGCGCCTGTTCGCGCTGCGCGCTGCCTCGCGCAAATATTCGACGCCGGTCGACAGCCTGGCCGCGCTCGCGGTGCAGATGGCCGCCGACGTCGCGCTGATCGACGCCGGCGCCGAGCAGCTGAAGAGGCTGGAAGCCGCCAGCGCCGAGGCCGACAAGCGCTACGCCGCCGCCGCCGCCAAACTCTCTGCCGCGCGCGCCAAGGCCGCGACAAAACTCGACAAGGCCGTCAATGCCGAGCTGCCGCCGCTAAAGCTCGAACGCGCCAGCTTCACCACGCAGCTTGAATCGGATGACGCTTCACCGGGCCCGGAAGGCATCGATCGCGTCGAGTTCTGGGTGCAGACCAATCCGGGCACGCGGCCGGGCCCGCTGATGAAGGTCGCCTCCGGCGGCGAGCTGTCGCGCTTTTTGCTGGCGTTGAAGGTCGTGCTGGCCGACCGCGGCTCGGCGCCGACGCTGGTCTTCGACGAAATCGACACCGGGGTCGGCGGCGCGGTGGCGGATGCCATCGGCACACGGCTGGCGCGCCTCGCTGCTGGGGTACAGGTGATGGCAGTCACGCACGCCCCGCAGGTCGCCGCCCGCGCCAATCAGCATTTGCTGATCTCCAAGGACGCACTCGACAAAGGCAAGCGCGTCGCCACCCGCGTCAACGCGCTCGCCGCCGACCACCGCCGCGAGGAGATCGCCCGAATGCTCGCCGGCGCCGAGATCACCGCCGAGGCAAGGGCCGCCGCGGAACGTCTGCTAAGGGCGGCCACCTGACGGTCATTCCGGGGCGCGCGAAGCGCGAACCCGGAATCTCGAGATTCCCCAGGGACAATTGCGCCGCTGAGGTCTGGTGCCATCCATCATCCCGGAGTGACGGAGCTAGATGCAAATTGACTCGTACAAGTCGCTCCACTCCGGATTGTCTTTTTCGATCAATTGAACCTTCCAGCTCCGCTTCCACTTCTTCAGCTCTTTCTCTCGGGAAATCGCGGAGATCGGATCATCGTAGATTTCGAACCAAACCAGCCGTGTGATATTGTACCGGGAAGTGAAGCCGGGTACGGCCTTCGTACGATGCTCGTAGATCCGTCGCACGATGTCGTTGGTCACGCCGATATAGATTGCTCCATCCCTGCGGCTTGCGATGATATAGACGTAGTAGCTCATGATTGTCGCAAAACCGCCTGATCATAACCAGCTATTCCGGGGCACCCGAAGCGGACCCGGAATCTCGAGATTCCGGGTTCGATGCTACGCATCGCCCCGGAATGACGGGGACTAAGTTTCTAGCATGACAGCAAAATCCAAATCAAAAGCCCTCCCGGACGTCGCCAAGCTCACGCAGGCTCAGGCGAAGGTCGAGCACATGCGCCTGGCACTCGAGCTCGAAGGCCACGACAAGCGTTATTACCAGGAAGACGCGCCGACCGTCTCGGACGCCGAATACGACGCGCTGCGCCAGCGCTTCAATGCCATCGAGAAGCGTTTTCCCGAATTGGTCAGCGCCGACTCTCCGTCGCAGAAAGTCGGCGCCGCGCCATCCGGGCGGTTCAGGAAGGTCCGCCATTCGCTGCCGATGCTCTCGCTCGACAACGCTTTTGCGGAAGCGGACGTGCGCGACTTCGTCGATCGCATCGCGCGCTTCCTGAAGCTGCCCGACGACAAGATCGATTTCTCCGCTGAGCCGAAGATCGACGGCCTATCGATGTCGCTGCGCTATGAGGGCGGTGAGCTCGTCACTGCGGCCACGCGCGGCGACGGCGCGGAGGGCGAGGACGTCACCGCCAATATCCGCACGCTGGAAGACGTGCCGCAGAAGCTGAAGGGCCGCAATATCCCCGAGATCTGCGAGGTGCGCGGCGAGGTCTACATGACCAAGAAGGCGTTTCTGGCGCTCAACGAGCGTCAGAAGGCCGCCGGCGACACCATCTTCGCCAACCCGCGCAACTCTGCCGCGGGCTCGCTGCGGCAGAAGGACCCGACCATCACGGCCTCCCGCCCGCTCGGCTTCTTCGCCTATGCCTGGGGCGAGATGAGCGCGATGCCGGAAGCCACGCAAACCGGCATGATCCACTGGTTCGAGCGCTGCGGCTTCAAGACCAATCCGCTGACCAAGCTCTGCCATTCGCTCGACCAGTTGATCGCGTTCCATCGCAAGATCGAGGAACAGCGCGCCGGGCTCGACTACGACATCGACGGCGTCGTCTACAAGGTCGACCGCATCGACTGGCAGGAGCGGCTCGGCTTCGTCTCGCGCACGCCGCGCTGGGGCATCGCGCACAAATTCCCGGCCGAGCGCGCCATGACGGTGCTGCGCGACATCGAGATCCAGGTCGGCCGCACCGGCTCGTTCACGCCGGTCGGCAAGCTGGAGCCGGTCGGCGTCGGCGGCGTCATCGTGCAGAACGTCACGCTACATAACGAGGATTACATCCGCGGCGTCGGCAACAAGGGTGAGGAGCTGCGCGAGGGCCGTGACATCAGGATCGGCGACACGGTCGTGATCCAGCGCGCCGGTGACGTCATTCCGCAGGTGGTCGACGTCGTCATCGACAAGCGGCCGAAAGGCGCGAAGGAATTCCACTTCCCGAAGAAGTGTCCGTGCCCGCTGCACACCGACGTGGTGCGCGAGGAGACGGCGACGGGCGAGGAGGGCTCGCGCGCACGCTGTACCGGCGAGTTCGCCTGTCCGTTCCAGAAGATCGAGCACCTGAAACTGTTCGTGTCGCGGCGGGCGTTCGACATCGACGGCCTCGGCGAGAAGCAGCTGCAATATTTTTTCGACGAGGGCTGGGTCAAGGAGCCAGCCGACATCTTCACGCTGCAGAAGCGCAACAACAAACTGAAACTCGAAGAGATCGAGGGCTACGGCGAGACCTCGGTGCGCAATCTCTTTGCCTCGATCGAAAGCCGCCGTCGCATCGCTTTGGAGCGTTTCATCTATGCACTCGGCATGCGCCATGTCGGCGAGACCACGGCGCTGGCGCTTGCGCGGGGCTACGGTTCCTGGGACGCCTTCCACGATGCCTGCCTGAAAGTCGCCAAGGGCGACGAGGAAGCGATTGCGGAGATGGACGCGCTGGACCAGATCGGCGACACCGTGATTGCGAGCGTTGCCGCCTATTTCGGCGAAAGCCACAACCGCGGCATCGTCGAGCGGTTGAAGAAAGAGGTCGTCGTCATCGACGCCGAAAAGCCGAAGAGCAATTCCAAGGTCGCCGGCAAAACCGTGGTGTTCACGGGCTCGCTGGAGAAGATGACGCGCGACGAGGCCAAGGCCACGGCGGAGCGGTTAGGGGCCAAGGCCGCGGGCTCGGTGTCGAAGAAGACGGATTATGTCATCGCCGGCCCCGGCGCCGGCTCGAAACTCGCGGAAGCCAAAAAGCACGGCGTCACCGTGCTGTCCGAGGACGAGTGGCTGGCGCTGATTGGACAGTAGGGCGGCCATGCCGCGTTGACGCACAGCTTCGGCTGCGCAAGAACCACACAAGCATCAAAACCAGGAGGAATCCATGATTAAGGTAAGCGTAATGTATCCCAACAAGGACGGCGCGCGCTTCGACCACGACTATTACCGGGAAAAGCACATGCCGCTGGTGAAAGCCCGCATGGGCGATGCCTGCAAGTACTACACCATCGATAAGGGGCTTGCCGGCGGCGCGCCCGGCGCACCTGCGACCTATGTCGGCATGTGCCACATCTTCGCCGACTCCGTCGAAGCGTTTCAGAAGAGCTTTGGTCCGCACGCCAAGGAGATCATGGGCGACATCAAGAACTACACCGACATCGCGCCGGTCATGCAGATCAGCGAAGTCGTCGTGGAGAGGTGACGCCGGCTCTCCCGTTTTCGTCATGGCCGGGACAAACCCGGGCATGATGCGCTCTCCCCCCGTCATTGCGAGGAGCGATAGCGACGAAGCAATCCAGCTTCCTTGTTGCGGCAGAGCTGGATTGGTTCGCTTCGCTCGCAATGACGGTAGTGGCGGCAGTGCTTACATCATGCCGCGGTCTTCCTCCTCCGCCTTTTCGATCAGCTCTTCGCTGACCACGACGTCGCGCCGCGGCACCAGGAAGAACATGGCGCAGGCGCACGCGACCGACAGCGCAAGGATCGCCGACGTCAGCGGCAGCGTTGTCGTGGAATGGCCGCCGAGATAGGCGCCGAACTGCGAGATTAGCGCCCCGACACCCTGCTGCAGAAAACCCATCGCGCCCGAGGCGGTACCGGCGGCTTCCGGGCGAACGCTGATGGCACCGGCCGCGGAATTGGACATCACGAAGGCGTTGGCGACCATCACGATCATCTGGGTGCCGAACAGCCAGCCCGGCGTCTGGTTGATGCCGGCAAGACTCAAGGCCAGGTTGAGCAGGCTGCCGCCGAGCTGCAGCGCAAGGCCGAACCAGATCAGCTTCTCCAGCTGATAGCGCGGCGCGAAGCGCACGCAAAGCAGATTGCCGAGCAGGAACGCAAAACCCGTGGTCGCGAACCATGCGCCATATTCGGCGGTCGTGCGCCCCATCTGGGTCACGACGATGTAGGGGCCGCCGCCCGCGAAGAGGAAGATGATCTGCGAAGCCAGCACCTGGCAGAGCACATAGCCGACGAATGCGCGATTTCTGAGCAGCGAGCCGACATCGCCGCGGAAGCCGCTGTTCTCGGCTCGCGGCCGCCATGTCTCCGGCAGCGCGATCGCGATCAGCACGGCGACGCCGAGCGAGGAGGCGGTGATGAAATAGAAGATCGCGCGCCAGCCGAAGCTGATCTCCAGCAGACCGCCCACCAGCGCGCTCAGCATCTGCGCCACCATCATGACGGCGATGACAAGGCTGATCATGGCGCCGACGCGGTCGCGGCTGTAGAGGTCGCGGATGATGGCGCGGCTCACCACCATGCCGCTCGCTCCGCCCAGCGCCTGCAGGAAGCGCGCGGCGATCAGCTGCGGTAGCGTTTGCGCCAGCGAGGCGCCGATGCTCGCCGCCACCATCAGCGAAAGCCCGGCCAGCAGCACCGGGCGGCGTCCGAATTTGTCGGACAGCGGCCCCATGATCAGCTGCGAGCAGGCGATGCCTACCATATAGAGCGACACCGTCATCTGCGCGATCGAGATATCGCTCTGGAACGTGGCGGCCAGCACCGGCAATGCCGGCACCAGCATGTAGAGCGAGATCGGTGCCACGCCGGTCATCACGACGAGCATCAGCAGCATCAGGCGCGATGTGCTGGGGTCGTGCCTGTCCGTCGCCGCGCCGGGCGGCTTGCCCATCACGCCATGCATCCGATCTGATCCGATTGTTCGATTCCGACTCTAGCCCGATCGCGCCGCACGAATACGCCTGTTTCGGCATGCGGCCATGAGGAATTCGGGAGGCGGGGGATAATCTCTCCACTCGTCATTCCGGGGCACCGCGCAGCACCGAGCCCGGAACGATTTGCAAAAACTCGGGCAGAGTGTCCCGCGGGAATGTTTTCGGCTGGTTGAAAAAACTGAATCGGCAAATTCGCTCCACCTCGCCCCGCTCGCGGGGAGAGGTCGGATCGCATCGCTAGATGCGATCCGGGTGAGGGGGTACAGATTTATCGATAGAGCACCGCTGCGGAGAGAGCCCCTCACCCCAACCCTCTCCCCGCAAGAGCGGGGAGAGGGAGTGCTCAGCGCTTACCTCAACTCCGCCGTTGCTTCGTCCAGCCACAGCTTGGTGGCGTTGTCATCGATCTGCGGCCGCACGATCTTCGCGACCTTTGCGTGATAGTCGTTGAGCCATTTCAGCTCGGCCGCATCGAGCATCTTCACCTCGATCAGGCGGCGGTCGATCGGCGCGAAGGTCAGGGTCTCGAAGGCATTGACCGGCTTCTCCGAGCCCTTGATGTCGGCGCCGATGACGAGCTCCAGATTCTCGATGCGGATGCCGTAGGCGTCGGTCTTGTAGTAACCGGGCTCGTTGGAGAGGATCATGCCGCGCTTCAGCGGCGTGGTGCCGAGCTTGGAAATCCGCGCCGGGCCTTCGTGCACCGAGAGATAGCTGCCGACGCCGTGGCCGGTGCCGTGCTCGAAATCGAGCCCGGCCTGCCACAGGAATTGACGGGCAAAGGAATCGAGCTGCGCGCCGGTGGTGCCGTCCGGAAACACCGCGCGCGCAATCGCGATGTGGCCGCGCAGCACGCGAGTGAAACGGTCGCGCATCTCGTCGGTCGGCTGGCTGATCGCGATGGTGCGGGTGACGTCGGTGGTGCCGTCCTGGTACTGCGCGCCGGAATCGATCAGCAGGAGATCGCCGGGCGCGATGCGCCGGTTGCTCTTGCGGGTGACGCGGTAATGCACGATGGCGCCATTCGGGCCGGTGCCGGCGATGGTGGGGAAGGAGACATCCTTCAGCGCGCCGGTCTGACGGCGGAAGGTTTCGAGCGCCTCGACGGCGTCGATCTCGGTCAGCGCGCCCGAGGGTGCCTCGCGGTCGACCCAGGCGAGGAAGCGTGCCAGCGCGACCGCGTCGCGGTGGTGCGCGGTGCGGGTGCCCTCGATCTCCGTGATGTTCTTGACGGCCTTGAGCAGGCTGACGGGATCGCTGCCCGGCACCGCCTTGCCGCCGGCGCCCTTGATCAGCCGGCTCAGTGCATCGGCCGCGGTCGCATTGTCGAGCGCGATGGAAGCGCCGCGTTTGGCGAGCTCGGTCAGTTTCGGCGCAAGCTTGTCCGGATCCTCGACATCGGCGGAGTGCTCGAGATGGTCGCGCGAGGAGTTGGACAGCTTGCGGTGATCAATGAACACCGTCGGCCGGCCCTCCTTCGGCACCAGCGCGTAGGACAGCGGCAGCGGCGTGTGCGAGACGTCGGCGCCGCGGATGTTGAAGGCCCAGGCCACGCCATGGGAATCCGACAGCACCAGCGCATCGGCGCCGAGCTTTGCGATCTCGAGGCGGATGCGCTTGAGCTTCTCGGCCTCAATCTCGCCGGCGAATTGCTGGCCCTGGACCGAGACCGGCCCGAGCGGCGGCGCCGGGCGTTCGTGCCAGATTGCATCGACCGGGTTGCTCTCGACGGCAACCAGTTCGGCGCCGGCCTTGGTGCAGGCCGCGGCCAGCCGCTCGGCTGCCGCAGAAGTGTGCAGCCAGGGATCAAAACCGAGGCGGTCGCCCTTGGCGAGGTGCCGGGTCAGCCAGTGTTCCGGGGGCGGATCGACCAGCGGCTCGACCTGCCAGGCCTTGCGGTCGACCTGCTTTCCCGCCTGCAGGGTGTAGCGGCCGTCGACGAAAACGGCGGCTTCCTTGGCCAGGACAATGGCCATGCCCGCCGATCCGGTGAACCCGGTCAGCCAGGCCAGCCGCTCCTCGGAGGGCGCGACATACTCGTTTTGCTGCTGATCGGCGCGGGGAACGACGAATCCCGTCAGTTTCCGCCGCGCCAGTTCCTCGCGGAAGGCGGAAAGCCGCGCGGTCAACGCCACGCCGCTCTCGGGCTCCTCGAATGTCTGGAAATGGGCTTCGAACATCGTGCTCACATTTTAGGTACGTGCGAAGGGCTCGGCAATGCAGCCGAATTCTCCTTACTTTGGCACAAGTTATGCTTGATTGTTGACGCTTGCATCAGACGAGCCCGAGCAATCTGCAGGTTAGATCGTTCGGAGGATAACCGGGAGACTTCGAGGAGTGTCTCAACTCAACGACGAGGGGATACACCATGCCAGCCTTTACCTTTGAGAGGATTTCGCCGCCCGCAAGCCGCGGCCCGATCGCGCCCGTCGTGGTCAAGAAGCGCGGCGTCATCGTCCAGATCCTCGACCGCTTCGTCGAAGCCCGCGTCAAGAAGGACAAGGGCGTCGTCTTCCGCGCCAAGCGCCGCAAGAAGCGCTAGTTCACCCTCTGTAACAACAGACTGCTCCAGCCCTCGATCCGCAAGTGCCTGAGCGGCACCATTCCGCGGGCGCGGTAGGCCGCGATCACGCCCGGGGCCTGAGGCGTCAGCAGGCCCGACAGGATCACCAGCGCCTGTGGCGCAAGATGCCTCGCCATCGGCGTCGCCAATTGCCGCAGCGGATTGGCCAGAATATTCGCCAGCACCAGGTCGAACGGGCCGCGCTGTGCGAATCCGGGCGCCGAGAAGCCGGTGGCGCGGATCACCTGCACCAGGTGCCCCGTCTCATTCAGCCGCGCATTCTCCTGCGCCACCTTCACCGACGGCGGATCGATATCGCTGGCGAGCACGCCGATCTTCAAAGCCTTCGCCGCC
>DATEJC010000115.1:0-6285 GCA_035278345.1 Bradyrhizobium sp.
AAAGCCATTGCGCGGGGAAAGCCGGGATGTCTCGGCTGTACCTGTCAAACCCGTGTGCGTTCTTCACTACCCATTGCACACGGTGCTGCGGGCGCAGTCGGCGCCCGGCTTTCCCTGCGCCCTCTATTCGAAGAGGGAGCAAAGAATTGGCAAGACTCGGGCGAAAAACACGCTGCGAGAATGAGAACCCATGTCCATCCACCGTCATTGCGAGCGAAGCGAAGCAATCCAGTTTCCTTAGCCGCGAAAGCTGGATTGCTTCGTCGCTTCGCTCCTCGCAATGACGGTGGATGGACTGGTCTCTGATCACTCCAGCTCCTGCAGCGCCCCTGCGATCCGCGTCAGCCTTTGGTCGATTGCCGCCACCTCACGCTTCAGCGCCTCGATCTGCGGCCCGGTGGAGGGATCGAGGGCGCCGACCGCCACGCCGCAGGCGGAACATTGCACCAGCGTCAGCTTGCGGCTTTCGCCGATTGGCGTGAACAGCGCCAGCTCAAAACTGTGCCCGCCGCACTTGCTGCACGTCGAAACCGCCATTTGCTTCTCCTATCAGCCGATAACCAGGATGTATCAACTCGCCCCGGATTCCCCATAGCCTGATCCTATATTTCGACCTTACCCCCGCGGACATCTTGCGAACGCATTGCGTCTGACAAAGATTGCCAGCACAGCCAATTCGTTCGCGGCCGTTCGACGGGCCGTACTGCCCCTGCAAGGAATCTGCATGAACCGACGTCTTTTCGTTTGCCTCGTGACCCTGCTGGTATCAGCCGCGCCCGCGCTCGCCCAGGAAAAGTCGATCGTGGTGGCGTCGACGACCTCCACCCAGGACTCAGGTTTGTTCGAGCACATCCTGCCGTTGTTCAAGGCCAAGACCGGGATTGACGTGAAGGTGATCTCGCAGGGCACGGGCCAGGCGCTCGATACTGGCCGGCGCGGCGATGCCGACGTGGTGTTTGTGCACGCACGACCGCAAGAGGAAAAATTCGTCGCCGACGGATTTGGCGTGAAGCGCTTTGCGGTGATGTACAACGACTTCATCCTGGTCGGTCCGAACAGCGATCCGGCCGGCGTCAAGGGCGGCAAGGACATCGTCGCCGCCATGACCGCGATCAAGAACAAGGCCGCGCCCTTCGTATCGCGCGGCGACAAGTCCGGCACGCATGCCGCCGAGCTTGCGCTGTGGAAGGCCGCCGCCATCGACATCGCCGGCGCCGACAAGGGCCCGTGGTATCGCGAGATCGGGCAGGGCATGGGCGCCGCGCTCAACACGGCTTCCGCCATGAACGGCTATGTGCTGGCCGACCGCGGCACCTGGCTGTCGTTCAAGAATCGCGGCGAACTCGGCATTATCGTTCAGGGCGACAAGCGGCTGTTCAACCAGTATGGCGTCATACTGGTCAACCCGGAGAAGCATGCCCACGTCAAGAAGGACATGGGACAGGCGTTCATCGACTGGCTGGTCTCCTCGGAAGGGCAGAAGGCGATCGCCGACTACAAGATCAACGGCCAGCAGCTGTTCTTCCCGAATGCGGACGTGCCGGGCGCGTGAGCTGCCGGGCTAAGCTGGTGGCGTCGTAAAGAACCAGGGATGGCCGTCCAGATCCCGCGCCGTGTAGGTCCGCCCGTAGGGCTGATCCTGCGGCGGCATCTGGATTTCGGCGCCCGCCGCCACCGCCCGCGCATGGTGCGCATCGACGTCGTCCATGTAGATGAACACGCCCATGGTCGCCATGTCAGTCTCGCGCGGGCTGACCATTTTCCAATCCTTGCCGCCCTGGCCCATCATGATGCGCTGGCCGTGAAACGACATTTCGCCGTGCATGCCGCCGCTCGGGGTACCGTGGCGCATCTCCTCCTTGAAGCCGAACGCCTTGGCCAACCAGTCCAGCGCAGCAGGAACATCGCGGTAGAAGATATAGGGAATGATCTGGACAGAGGTTGGCATGACAGGTCCTCGTTGCATCTCATGGGATGGCGTGAAGCTAGCGGGGCGCGGAACGTCCGTCTTGAAGATTTGTTACCGCGCTCAGTCGATGAATCCGCCTTCATCGGGCAGGCGCCGGCGCAGCAATGCGGTCGGCGGATCGCCGGCGAACGCCACGAATTCCCGCGTCATGTGGGCCTGGTCGGCATAGCCGCACTGAACGGCGAGATCGGACCAACTGGTGGCCTCACCGAACCGCACAATGCGCATCGCGCGGTCGAAACGCATGATACGCGCCAGAAGTTTCGGCGAGATACCGAATTCGCGATCGAACCTCACCGAAAGGTGCTTGCGGCTGCAGCCGATGCTATCGGCCAATTCGGCGATGGGAACTTGTCCGCCGCCTGTATGTTGCAGCCGCCAGGCCCATTCGAGGTCGCGAACGCCGCGATCGCTGGCATCCGCGATGCGCGTTTCGATCGCGGCCTCGAGCAGCGCGAGACGTGCCGCGGGAGAGGGGGCTTCGATGATCCGCCCGAGGATTTCGTCGGCGCGGGGACCGAGCAGATCGGAAAGGGCGATCATGCGATCGCCGAGTTCATCGAGCGGCCGGCTGAGCAAGCGGCGCGCGCCCGGCAATGTCAGCTCGACGACGATGCCTTCCTGCGCGCCATCGGTCTCGGTGACGATGTAGCGGTCGCTCGGCCCGGAATAGAACACGGTCGGATGCGGGAAGCGGTGAAGCTTTCCCGCGGTATCTTCGACACGAAGCTCGGAGCCGAGATTGAACACCAGCACCGCACTGCCATTGGGCAACTCGCGCTGACGGCTGAGGCCCGCGCCCTGCACCGTGTAGGCGGTGGCACGGCGCACGAACGGCGCCAACGTCGCCGGTGGCGCGAGCGAATCCATGCGCCAGGCGTCCGGTTCGTGCCGGTGATCAACCGTCCGAATTCGATGGGCCAGGCTGCTCATGGATCGAATATCGGCGAAGCGAGGATGCAAGTCCACGGCCGGCTACGCGGAACTCGTTGCGGCCGAGCGTCACCCCTTCATCTGCGCTGGATCATAGAAGAAGCGTTCCTCGATCAATTCGTTGCCGCGCCAGGTCTGCAGTGCGATTTCCTCCATCACCTTCGGTGGCCCATTGTCCTTGGGGGTGAACTCGAAGCGCCAGTGAATGGCGGAACGGTCGCCGTCGATGAATATCGGGCTAAGCCGCGTGGTCTCGACCCTGGCGACGGACGCCAGCACCGCGGCCTCGCGCGCAGCGAGCTTGTCGCGTCCCCTGCGAGGCTCGTTCTGATTTTCGCGGGTGGAGGCGTCGGGCGCATAGAAGCGCTCGATTGCGCCGACATGGTCATTGGATTCGACGGCAGCGGCGAAGGCTTCGACGACATGACGGTCCGGCATCAGGCAGCTCCATATTTCGACTACTGGTCGATATTTATCGACCGACGGTCGAAAGTCAATGGCGCCGACCGCACGAATGCGCTATGGAACAGACATGGTCACGCATGCGGAACGTCGGGCCGGCACGCAGGCCGCGGTGATGAAGGCGGCGCGGCGCCTGTTCGGCGAGCGCGGCTTTGCCGCGACATCGGTCGACGACATCGCGGCCGCTTCGCGCGTCGCCAAGGGCGCGATCTATCATTACTTCAAAACCAAGAACGATCTGTTCGAGGCCGTGTTCGAGGAGGCCTCGCGCGATCTTGTGAAGGATATCGACGGTGCCGTGCGCGGCGAGAAGGATACGCTCGCTGCACTCGCTTCCGGCACGCAGCTCTATTTCTCCAAATGCGCGAAAGGGCCGATGGGCCAGATCATCCTGCGCGATGGCCCGGCCGTGCTCGGCTGGCAACGCTGGCGCGAAATCGACGAGAAGCATTTTGGCGGCAAGATTCCGCGCGCGCTTCATCTCGCGATGGACGCCGGCGTCATCGCGCGCCAGCCGGTCGAACCGCTGGCGCGGCTCCTGCTCGGCGCGATCAGCGAGGCGGCCGCCGCCTGCGCCGGCCGCAGCGACATCGAGATTGTCGGCGCCGATTATGCGCGGGCGTTCCGCTCGCTGCTCGATGCGCTGCGCCGACGCTGAGCGATCGTCCGTCCGGCGGAATTAGCCTTGCGCAAATACCGGCGATCGCTTGCTTGGCGGCGGTTGAACAGCGGTCTAGATTGCCAGCCAACCGCGTGGTGGAAGGGCCGAAATGGCCTCGCGCGATGGGAGGAAAAAAATGAAGCTCGCCTATATCCCGCGAACGACGACCTACAATCTCAATCCGGGCGAGGAGCTGAACGATCTGCGGATGTCGGACGAGGTCCGTCCACTGTACGAGCACGTCAAGAAGTTCATTCGCGAAACCGTCGATCCGATGTCGGTCGAGTTCATGCGGCTTGGCGAAGGCAAGAAGGACCGCTGGAGCTTCACGCCGGAACAGCTCGCGGTGTTGCAGAAGGCCAAGGACAAGGCGAAGGAGGAAGGCCTCTGGAACTTCTTCCTGCCGGACGCCGAGACCGGCGAGGGCCTGAAGAACCTCGACTATGCCTATATCGCGGTCGAGCTCGCGAAAAATCCGATGGCCTCGGAAACCATGAACTGCTCGGCGCCCGACACCGGCAACATGGAAGTGCTGGAGCGCGTCGGCACCAAGGAGCAGAAAGAAAAGTGGCTTAAGCCGCTGCTGTCAGGCGAAATTCGCTCGGCTTACGCCATGACCGAGCCGAATGTCGCCTCGTCGGACGCCAAGAACATCTCGACCACGGCCAAACTCGTCGGCGACGAATGGGTAATCAATGGCGAGAAGTATTACATCTCCGGCGCCGGCGATCCGCGCTGCAAGATCATGATCGTGATGGTGAAGACCAATCCCGATGCCCCGCCCAGCAAGCAGCAGTCGCAGATCCTGGTGCCGATCGACACGCCCGGCGTCGAGATCCTGGGCCCGATGCAGGTGTTCGGCCATGACCACGCGCCGCGCGGCCACATGCACCTGCGCTTCAACAATTGCCGCGTGCCGAAGGAAAACATGCTGCTCGGCGAAGGCCGCGGCTTTGAAATCTCGCAGGTACGCCTCGGACCGGGCCGCATCCATCATTGCATGCGCACCATTGGCAAAGCGGAAAAGGCGCTCGACCTGATGGTGTCGCGCGGCCTGACCCGCGAAGCCTTCGGCAAGAAGATCGCCCATCTCGGCGGCAATCTGCAGATCATCGCGCAGGCGCGCTGCGAAATCGAGGCGATGCGGCTGATGGTGCTGAAAGCCGCGAAAGCAATGGACGTGCTCGGCAACAAGGAAGCGCGGATCTGGGTCAGCATGGTGAAGGCGATGGTGCCGGAGCGCACCTGCAAGATCATCGACCAGGCGATCCAGATGCACGGCGCAACCGGCATTTCGCAATGGAGCCCGCTCGGCGAGATGTACCAGGACGTCCGCCATTTGCGCTTCGCCGACGGTCCGGACGAGGTGCACTGGATGGTGGTCGGCCGGCATGAACTGAGCATGCCGTAACACAGGCGCTGAAACGCGAACGGCTCCCGTGCGGGAGCCGTTTTGCGGTGGACGATCTGGAGGTAACGACGTCTTTACACGTGCACCGCCGTGCGGACGCGCCCGGCATTGCCGAACACGCGCAAGTACCGCTCGACTTCCGACGGGATGCCGGTCGCCTTCTCGGGATTGTCGGAGAGTTTCACCGCCGGCCTGCCGTCCACCGAGGTCACCTTGCAGACGATCGAGATCGGATCGAGGTCGGCCGAGCCGTCGGGCGAGCAGCCGACGAAATCATTGGTGAGGTTGGTGCCCCAGCCGAAGCTGATGCGAACGCGGCCCTGGAAGTGGTGGTGCGTCTCCTCGATGGAATCGACGTCCATGCCGTCGGAAAACACCAGCAGCTTCTCCTTGGGATCGCGGCCCTTCTGCTTCCACCATTTGACGATCTCTTCGCCGGCGCCAATCGGCGGCGCGGAGTCCGGACGAAAACCGGTCCAGTCGGCGACCCATTCCGGCGCGTCGCGCAGGAACGGTTTTGTGCCGAAGGCGTCGGGCAGGGCGATCAGGAGGTTGCCGCCATAGGTATGCCGCCACTGGTCGAGGATGCGATAGGGCGCCCAGCGCAGCTCCGTGTCGTCATTGGCGAGCGCGGCGGCCACCATCGGCAATTCATGCGCATTGGTGCCGATGGCTTCGAGGTCGTTGTCCATCGCCAGCAGCACGTTCGAGGTGCCGGTGAAGGAGGGACCGAGGCCTTCCTTGACCGCCTCGACGCACCAGCGCTGCCAGAGGAAACCGTGGCGGCGGCGCGTGCCGAAGTCCGACAGCCGCAAGCCGTCGAGCTTGCGCAGCCGCTCGACCTTGGCC
>DATEJC010000116.1:0-2700 GCA_035278345.1 Bradyrhizobium sp.
GCGCCGTTCCAGTCTGGCGGCGGCGGCGTTTCGATGTAGTTGCGGATGCGGACCTCATAAAGCCGGTAGAGCGAACTCAGCGCCTCGCCGTCTGCGCTCTTGCGGCCGCGTTCGATGGCGGAGAGCGCGCCTTCCCAGTCACGGCTGCGGTAGCAGGCCAGCATCTCGATGGTAAGGTTGCGCAGGCGCTGGAACGCGCCGGATTGCGCGACGTCCTCGCGGCCGGCGATCGCATAGATCACCTCCGGCTCCTTCTTGCCCTTCACCATGATGAAGTCGAGCTCGAGGATGGCGAATTTCTCCTTCGCCGCCATCGCCGTCTTCGAGCCGACGATGATCGGAAAACCGTATTCCTTCGACTGGCTTTCCAGGCGCGAGGCAAGATTGACGCTGTCGCCATACGCCGAATAGTCGAAGCGCACGTCGGAGCCCATGTTGCCGACCACGCAGTTGCCCGTGTTCAGCCCGACGCCGATATTGAGCGGGATGTAGGCATGGCCGCCTTCTTTCGCCTCCTTCTCGCGCGCCTGGTTGAGTGCGTCGCAACGCTCCAGCATGTCGAGCGCCGCCTCGCAGGCGTTGACCGGGTGGTCCTTGTCGTCGAGCGGCGCATTCCAGAACGCCATGATGGCGTCGCCCATATACTTGTCGATGGTGCCCTTGCGAGCGAGGATCGCGTTGGTGAGCGGGGTGAGGAAGCGGTTCATCAGGGCGGTGAGGCCCTGGGGGTTGTTCTTGTAGGACTCCGAGATCGAGGTGAAACCGCGCATGTCGGTGAACATGATGGTTATCTCGCGCTCTTCGCCGCCGAGCACGAGCTTCTCCGGCGACTGCGCCAGCTGTTCGACCAGCGCGGGCGACAAATACTGGCCGAACGCGGAACGGATCTGGCGGCGCTGCGACTGCTCGCGCACGAAGCTCGCGAAGATCAGCGTCAGATAGATTGCCGTTGTCGACATCAGCGGATAGGTGAAATCGATCAGCAGCTTGTGCTGGGTGTAGAAGAACCAGGAGGTGCCTGCCAGCGCCGAGGCAAACAGGCTGCCGACCAGCACCAGCGTAACGGGCCCGAAGTTCGGTGCAAAGGCGATGACGAGAAGCCCGAGAATGAGCGCCGCGAAAAATTCCAGCGCGATGCCGTAGTTCGGCTGCGAGACCACCGCGCCGGTCAGCGCGCTCTCCAGCACCTGGGCGTGGATCTCGACGCCGGGCATCGCCGGCGAGACCGGCGTGGTCTTGATGTCGTTCAGTCCGGTCGCCGAGGTGCCGATCAGCACCAGCTTGCCGGCAATCCTGTCCTGCGGCACGCGATGGTCCATGACGTCGACCGCCGAGACATACAGCGAGGGGTCATGACGGGCGTAATGCACCCAAAGCTGACCGTTGGCATCGGTCGGGATGCTAAAGCCCTTGACGGCGACGCTCTTGATGCCGGCCTTGTCCGTCTTGATCAGGATGGTGCCGGAGCCGGACGCAACGCGCAGCATCTCGAAGGTCAGCGACGGCATGACCACGCCCTGCGCCACCATGACCATCGGCACGCGTCGAACGATGCCGTCGCGTTCGGGGCGCACGGTGAACAGCCCGCGCCCCGCAGCGGCCTGCTCCAGCACCTCGACATTCCGGAGCAGGCCCGGGAATTTGTACATGAAGGGCTGCGGCTCCTCGCCGAGCATGGCGAGACCCGTCACAGGCAGGTCCTTGTCCAGTGTATGCACCTCGGGCCCGCCGGATTCGCCGAGCACCACGCGCGAGGCGCGGATGGCGTCGGCAAAGACCCGGTCGTTGCTCGGCAGCGCCTTCAATTTCTCGCGCGTGGCCTCGTCGAGGTTGCGGAAGGTATCGGCGGCGATGTCGGGATTGAGCCGGTCGGATTCGGAGAACACGGCGTCGAAGGCGATCACTACAGCACCGAGTTTCGTCAGGCTGGTGACGATGTCCGCGACCCGCGTGCGCGGCCACGGCCATTGCCCGAGGCGCGGATCGGCGAGGCTCTTCTCGTCGATGTCGACAATGGTGACCGGCCGTATCGTCTTCACCCGCGGCTCGAACAGCTGGAAATAGTCCCAGGTGCGGACCCGGATCTCCTGAACCGGGTGCGGGTCCCAGACCCTGAGCCCGGCAAAGACGAACAGCAGCAACAGGCAGACCAGCCGGGCATAGCCGACCTTCCGCTTGAACCATCTTCGTATCGCCTTGAGCCGCCTCATGCCGTCTGGATATCACACAAGACGGCGCGGCGACAGAAGCGCATGGCCGGATTCCGGGCGCCGGCGGCGAAGCCTGCGCTAGGCGTGGAAGATGAAATTACCGGCGTTGAGATTCGTCGCGACGACGTTCTGCAGCAGAATGGTGTCGTGACTGTCGAGCGTGATCAGCGTGTCGTTACCCTGCTGGACCGCGGAAATATCGGCAAGCGAGGCGACCGCGGCGAATTGCCTGATGTCGATCTTGTCGCTCAAGGTCTCGAAATCCGTGACGGTATGCTGGACGCTGCCCGACGACAGCGGCGTGAACACGAACTGGTCGTGGCCTGCGTCGCCGGTGAGGGTGTCGTCGCCGTCGGTCGCAAAGATGATGTCCTTGCCGCTGGTGCCTTGCAGGGTGACGCCGGGACCGTTGCCTGCCTGATTGAAGACGAAATGGACAGTATCGGTCCCGCTCGCGCCACTGACCGTGAGCGTGACCATGTCGGTCGAG
>DATEJC010000117.1:0-9708 GCA_035278345.1 Bradyrhizobium sp.
ATCCAACGATGCTGGCAGTCATGGCTTTCTCCCGAATTGGCTCGCGAGAATATGTAGCCTATCGCCCGGCAGACTTCACGGGCGTTTCAGCGATTTCATGGCGGAAACGCACATGGCGGTTATGCCGGCCCAGTTTCCGGCGCGGATGTCGGCGGGCGGGCAAAGCCAGGAACCGCCGACGCAGAGCACGTTGGACTCGGCGAGCCAGGTGGCTGCATTGGCTTCGCCAATGCCGCCGGTCGGGCAAACCCGGATATGCGGGAACGGGCCGGCGAGCGCGCGCAGTGCCTTGATACCGCCGGCCTGCTCGGCCGGGAAGAATTTGACCAGGTCGAAGCCGGCGGCCAGCGCCTGCATCAGCTCGGAGGCGGTGGCGATGCCCGGCGCGAACGGCAAATCACTCGCAGCGGCTGCTTTCAGCAGCTCCGGCGTGGCGCCGGGGCTGATGCCGAATCTGGCGCCGAGTGCGCGGGCGCGGCCGAGGTCGTCGGCGTTGAGGATGGTGCCGATGCCGACGATGGCATCGGGTACCTCAGCGATGATCGCTTTCGCAGCGGCGACGGCGGCGTCGGTGCGCAGCGTCACCTCGAGGGTGCGCACGCCGCCTGCGACCAGCGCTTTCGCCAGCGGCACGGCATGCTCGACCTTTTCGATGGTCAGGACGGGGATCACCACGGCCTGCTTGAACAGCGAGGCCAGTTTTGACTGTTTTGGTAACGCAGTCATTGGGCAGCCTTTGCTGGCGCGGGCATCGCTTCGCGCGGAATGATTGCACCGGGATAGCACACCACGACGCCGGCGAGATGATGTCCGGCGCGCGCGGCGGCGGCGGGATCGGCGCCCTGCAGCCGTGCGGCGATGTAGGCGGCGGCAAAGCTGTCGCCGGCGGCGGTGGTGTCGACGACCGGCTTCGTCACGGGCTCCGCGCTCACCTCCTCGGCAGCGCCCTTGAAGCGGACGATGCTTTTGGGCTCGGCGAGTTTCAGCACAACTTCCGGACTTGCGATGCGCGCGAGCAAGGCCTCGCTGCTCTCGCCGGGCCAGAGCGGCAGAAGATCCTCGGTCGAGGCCAGCGCGATGTCGGCAGACTCGAAGGCTTGCGTGAAGACGCGGCGCGCAACATCGAGATCGGGCCAGCCGCGGGCGCGGAAATTGGTGTCGAAGGCGACGCGTGTTCCCTCCTGGCGTGCGCGCTTGAGCCCGCCGAACAGCCTTGCGCGCCCGTCCTCGCTGTAGATCGACAGCGTGATCGCCGAGAAATAGACGGCGTGGTAGGCGGCGAGCGAATTCAGGATGACGCCGGTCTGCGGCAAATCCATCAGCAGGCGTGCGGCCGCGGCCTCGCGCCAGTGGAAGAAGCGCCGCTCACCCTTGGCGTCGGTCTCGATCATGTAGAGACCCGGGAGCTTGCCCGGCACACGCGCCACCCGCGCCGTGTTGACGCCTTCCGCCAGCCAGCCCGCGATCATCTCCTCGCTCAGCGGGTCGTCGCCGAGCGCGGTGATGTAGTCGGCCTGAATGCCGAGGCGCGACAGATAGACGGCGGTGTTGAGCGTGTCACCGCCGAAGCCGCGCGAGAAAAACCCGCCCGGCGCCTGCCTGAGCTCGATCATGCATTCGCCGATACAGGCAACCTTGGTCATGGCCTTGATGCTTAGCTTCTTCGTTTGCGCATGACCTTGTCCGAAAACCGGTGCCCACTTTGCGGGGTCATGCGCTACGCGGCGAATTTGCCGCCGAGCTCATCCTCTATGTGGATGCGGATGATGTCGTCAAAGGTTTTTTCGGCCGTGGTGAAGCCGAGCCTGGCCGCGCGGTCGGTGGAGAAATTGCGAGGCCAGCCATTGACGATGCTGATGATGGCGGGATCCGGCACGCGCTTGATGCGGGAGACCACGTTCTTGCCGGCGACGCGGTCAAGCGCGGCGATCTGCTCGCCGACGGTGACGGAGAGGCCCGGCATCGAGAGATTGCGCCGCGCGCCGACGGTGCCGAGGTCCATCGTGCCGGCATGGACGAGGAAGCCGACCGCCGATTTCGGCGTGGCGTGCCAGTGGCGGACGTCCTCGGAGACCGGCAGCACCGCCTCCTGCCCTGCCAGCGGCTCGCGGATGATGTTGGAGAAGAAGCCGGAAGCGGCCTTGTTTGGCTTGCCCGGCCGCACGCAGATGGTGGGCAGGCGAATGCTGATGCCTTCCAGCATGCCCTTGCGGGTGTAGTCGTTGATCAAGAGTTCGCAGATCAGCTTTTGCGTGCCGTAGCTGGTCAGCGGCGTATGGAAGAACTCGTCGCCGATCTTTTCCGGGAATGGCGCCCCGAACACGGCGATCGACGAGGTGAAGACGAGCCGCGGCTTGTAGCCGCCGCCAACATGGCGGATCGCCTCGATCAGGTAGCGCGTGCCGTCGAGATTGATGCGATAGCCCTTGTCGAACTCGGCTTCCGCCTCACCCGAGACGATGGCGGCGAGATGGAAGATCACTTCCGGCCGGTCGGCGAGCAGGCCGGCGGCGGCGCCGGCATCTGCGAAGTCGGAGGCGACCACTTTCACCGGCATCGGCGCCTTCGCCGGCTTTTCCGGCGCGACCACGTCCTGCAGCGTCATCCCGGAAATCTCGCGGTTGCCCAGACGGCCGTCTTTCAGCAGGCGTTCGGTCAGCTTGCGGCCGACCATGCCGGCCGCACCGAGGATCAGTACGTGCAAGACCCTACTCCTTGTTATTGATTGATCTGATGAAGGTCGCCGCGCTCACTCTTTGACGGCGCCGGTCATCGCCGACACATAGTGTTCGACGAAGAAGGCATAGAGGATCACGAGCGGCAGCGAGCCTGCCAGCGCGCCCGCCATCAGCGAGCCCCAGCGATAGACGTCGCCGTCGACGAACTCGTTGACGATCGCGACCGGCACGGTCTTGTTCTGCACCGATTGCAGGAAGGTGAGCGCGTAGATAAACTCGTTCCAGCACAGCGTGAAGCAAAAGATGAAGGCCGAGATCAGGCCGGGAATGGCGAGCGGCAGCACGATCTTGATCAGGATCTGCCAGCGGCTGGCGCCGTCGATCAGCGCGCATTCCTCGAGCTCGAACGGGATGGTCTTGAAATAGCCCATCAACAGCCAGGTCGAGAACGGGATCAGGATGGTCGGATAAGTCAGGATCAAGGCCAGCGGCGAGTCGAACAGGCCGTACTGGAACACGACGGTGGCAAGCGGAATGAACAGGATCGACGGCGGCACGAGGTAGGCGAGGAATATCAGACCGCCGACGAGGTTGGCGCCCTTGTAGCGCAGGCGCACGATCGCATAGGCGGCAAGCACGGATGCGATGATCGACAGCACGGTGGAGCAGACCGCGACATACATCGTGTTCCACAGCCACATCGGATAGTGGCTCTCGAACAGCAGCTTGTAGAAATGCTTGAAGGTAGGATTCCAGGTCCAGAACGGGCTGTAGGTTTCCATGTCCAGCAGCTGCGCGTCCGGCTTGATGGCGGTGAGCGCCATCCAGTAGAACGGGAACAGCAGCACGAACACGATGATCGACAGCGGCAGATAAAGCGTCACCATCCGCTTGGGTACCGACTGCAGATAGCTCATGCCCTCGGAGTGGTCGTCCTTGGCGACGGTCGGCGCGGAACCCGTCAGCACTCCCTTGAGGTTGACATGGGTGGTCGGGAGATCAGTCATTGCCCTCTCCCTGTTGCCACTTGCGGCGCTGCAGGCCGAACCAGGAAATCATGATGGCGGCGAGCAGGAACGGGATCATGGCACTCGAAATCGCCGCTCCCTCGCCGAGCTGGCCGCCGATGATCGCGCGCTGATAGGACAACGTCGCCATCAGGTGGGTCGCGTTGACAGGGCCGCCGCGGGTCATCGCCCAGATCAGCTGGAAGTCGGTGAAGGTGAACAGCACCGAGAAGGTCATCACGACAGCGATGATCGGCGTAAGCAAGGGATAGGTGATGTGCCGGAACATCTGCCAGCGCGTGGCGCCGTCGAGCGTCGCGGCCTCGTACAGCGAGGGTGACACCGTCTGCAGGCCCGCAAGCAGCGTAATCGCGACAAACGGCACGCCGCGCCAGATATTGGCGAAGATCACGCAGATCCGCGCCCACGTGGTGTCGCCGAGGAAGTTGATGTTCTGGCTGATGATGCCGAGATGCTTCAGCGACCAGGAAATGATCGAGAACTGGGAGTCGAAGATCCACCAGAAGGCCAGCGCCGACAGCACCGTGGGCACGATGAACGGAATCAGCACCATCGCGCGCAGCATCGCCTTGAATGGCATGTTCTCGTTGAGCAGCAGCGCGAGATAAAGGCCGATGCCGAATTTGATAGCGCTGGCAAGGAACGTGTACAGCAGCGTGTTGAACACCGAGAGCCAGAAGACCCCGTCGTCCCACAGCCACTCGTAGTTCTCCGTGGCGATGAACTGGCCGGCACGGCCGATTTTTGCATCGGTGAAAGACAGCCAGATGCCGAGCCCCAGCGGATAGGCCAGGAACAGGATCAGGAACGCCATCGCCGGCACCATGAACCAGAGGCCAAGCCAGTTCTTGTTGTGCTTGAGCTGGTCCCACGAAGTCGCTTCGCGGAGTTGCGGCTTGGCCTTTGCCGGGGCTAGTGCAATGTCAGCCATGGACAAATTCCTGGACGATGTCGCGTTAGCTTAAGTCAAACGGGCGGCGGCCGAGCCGCCGCCCGCTTCACATCTTAGCGATAGATGCGCTTCAGCTGCCGCTCGGCTTCCGCCATGGCGGTCTTCGCATCCTTGGAACCGGTGCAGTAGTTGGCGAACATGTCGACCACGATGAAGTCGGCGATCGCGGTCGCCGCCTTCTCGCCGACCTTGCCGATGCCGGAAGCCGGCAGCGCGCGCTTGGAAGCCTGGGCGAACACCGCATTCTTCGGATCGGCAGTCCAGACCGGCGAATTTTCGTAGGCGTTCAGCGTCTGGGTGAGATAGCCCCGCGCGCCCGTCAGCCACTTGTCGAAGTTTTCCTTCTCCAGCATGAAGGCGACAAAGGCCTTCGCGGCGTTCGGATATTTGGTGAAGTTGAATGCCAGGATCGGAACCGTGAGCTGCAGCTCGGTCGGCTTGCCGATCGGACCCACCGGCCACAATGCGTGGTAGGTATCCTCGGTCAGCTCCTTCTTGGTCGGATCGTCCTTGGCAGCGACATAGATCGAGATGCCGTTGGCGGTGCAGTATAGTTCACCCGCCAGGAAGGCCTTGTTGTTGGAGGAATCGTTCCACGACGGCGTGCCGGGAATGAAGGTTTCGGAAAGCGCCTTGACGTATTCCAGCGCCTTCGCCGTCTCCGGCGAGTTGATGATGACCTTGTCGTCCTTGTCGACGGTCCAGGCGTTGTGGCCCCAGAGCATCCAGTGCAGCCAGCCATTGGCGTCGCCGGAAGCATGGCCGAGCGCGAAGCCTGCCGGCGTGTTGTTCTTCTTCAACGCCTTGCACAGTTCGAGGAAGCTCGGGAAGTCCTTGGGAAAGTCCTTGAAGCCGGCCTTGTCGGTCGCCGACTTGCGGTAGGTAATGTAGCCGCCGATGGTGGCGACGGGGATGCCGAGCCAGTCATTGCCCTGCTTGCAGGTGAGCGCGGCCGCATCGGTCCAGCCGCCGTATTTCTTGCCGAGGTAATCGGCAACGTCGTTCATCTTCAGAACCTTGGTCGGGAACAGCTGCGGCAGCGTATGCAGTCCCCAGACGAGGTCGAGGCCGGAGCCCGTGTTGGCGGAAACCGACGCCTTCGGCTGCACGTCCTCGAAGGCCTCGCTGAACACGTTCATCTGCGTGCCGGTCGCGCTCTGGAACGCGGCGACCATGGCGTTGAATGCCTCGTCTTCCGCCGGCACGAAGCGCTTCCAGCGCATCACCGTGAGCTTGGCGCCGGGTTCCGCCTTCCACGGCGCGGCTTGCGCCCAGGCTTTGGCAAAGTCGAAGAGCGCAGGTCCGGTCAACGCACCGGCCGCCGCCAGTGCTGTGCCGCCCTGAAGAAGCGAGCGGCGGGTAAACTCGTTCATGTCGTTCCTCCTTGGTAGTATTATTTGGTTTTCAGTTATTCAGTCGCTTGCCGGTAGTCTCGTCGAACAAGTGTACGAGCGTCGGGTCCGGCTTGAGCCGCACCTTGTCACCCGGACTGAATTGGTGGCGCTCGCGGAACACGGCGACGACCTGCTCGCCGCCCAGTTTTGCGAACACCTGGGTTTCCGAACCGGTCGGCTCGACCACGATGATCTCGGCTTCCGCGCCGTCGTCGGCAATGGTGAAATGCTCGGGACGAACGCCGTAGACCACCGGCTTGCCGTCGGAATTGCCTGGCGCCGTCTTCAGCGGCAGCACCACGCCGTTCGGCCCTTCGAACGTGGCCGCGCCGTTCACCTTGAGCTTGCCCTTGAGGAAGTTCATCGCGGGAGAGCCGATAAAGCCGGCAACGAACTGGTTCTCCGGCTTGTCGTACAGCTCCAGCGGCGTGCCCATCTGCTCGACGATGCCGTCATGCATCACCACGATCTTGTCGGCCATGGTCATGGCCTCGATCTGATCGTGGGTGACGTAGACCGTCGTGGTCTTCAGCCGCTGGTGCAGCTCCTTGATCTCGGTGCGCATGGCGACGCGCAGCTTGGCGTCGAGGTTGGACAGCGGCTCGTCGAACAGGAACACCTGCGGATCGCGCACGATGGCGCGGCCCATGGCGACGCGCTGGCGCTGGCCGCCGGAGAGTTGCCGCGGATAGCGCTCGAGCAGCGGGGTGAGCGCCAGGATCTCGGCGGCGCGCCTGACGCGGGTAGAAATCTCGTCCTGTTTGGCGCCGCGCAGCTTGAGCGAGAAGCCCATATTGTCGGCGACCGTCATGTGCGGATAGAGCGCGTAGTTCTGGAACACCATCGCAATGTCCCGCTCCTTGGGCTGGACATTGTTGACGACGCGCTCGCCGATCGAAATCGTGCCGGAGGTGATGTTCTCGAGCCCTGCGAGCATGCGCAGCAGGGTCGATTTGCCGCAGCCGGAGGGACCGACCAGGACGACGAACTCGCCGTCTTCAATCGGTATCGACACGCCGTGCAACACCTCGAAAGTGCCGAATGATTTGCGCACGTCGCGAATTTGGACCGACGACATCCAAGTCCTCCCCTAGATTGGCCCGGCGATATCTGTCATCGCCACGACCGCTTTGCTTCTTGTTATGGCTTCGCGGGTCGGCAAAGCCCAATGGCTCGGCAGACATTGTCCGCAGTTTGCACGGTTTTGGCAATTGGTTGCTTAGCCATGGCATGGTAGCGCTGTCAATAGTTCTTTGTCCGTGGGGCCGCCTGTGATATGAGCGCGGCATGGCACGGAAACGCACCAAGCCCGGCAAGATCCGCCTCACGGAAGTGGCGAAGCTCGCCGGCGTGAGCCCGATCACGGCCTCGCGCTTCTTTCGCACGCCGGAAGCCCTCTCCATCAACAAGCGGGTGCGGGTCGAGAGCGCGGCAAAGGAGCTCGGTTATGTGCCCAATCTCGCGGCACGCGCGCTGGCTTCGCAGCGCACCGAGGTGATCGGTGTCCTGATCCCGTCGCTGACCAATAACGTGTTCTCCGATGTGCTGCGCGGCATCTACGACGCCGTGGACGGCAGCCGCTACAGCATCCAGCTAGCCAATACGCGCTACTCCATCCTGCAGGAAGAGAAGCTGCTGCGCGTATTCCTGGCCCAGAAGCCGGCCGGACTGATCGTCACCGGCATTGACCAGACGCCGGAATCACGCTCGCTGATGGAAACAACCGACTGTCCGATCGTGCAACTGATGGAAATCGGCGAAAATCCGGTCGACATGATGATCGGTTTTTCGCACGCGGAAGCCTGCCACGCAGCCATTTCGCACTTGCTCGACCAGGGTTGCCGCCGGATCGGCTTCCTTGGCGCGCGCATGGACCCCCGGGTGCAGCGCCGCTTCCTCGGTTACCAGCAGGCCATGAAGGATGCCGGCCTGACCGATCCTCGCCTCGTCGTGACGACGCCGCTGCCGACCTCGGTGACGCTTGGCGGCACGCTGTTCGCCGATCTGCTGGCGAAGGCGCCGGATACCGACGCGGTGTTCTGCGCCAATGACGACCTTGCGCTCGGCGTGCTGTTCGAGTGCCGGCGGCGGCAGATCTCGGTTCCCGAGCAGATGATGATTTCGGGGTTCAACGACCTCGAATTCATGGCCTCGTCCGTGCCGACGCTGACCAGCGTGCGCACCAACCGCTACGAAATGGGCAGGAACGCTGCCGCGATGGTGATCGAGGCGATCGAGGGACGGCGCCCGGAAAAAAGGGTCGTCGATCTCGGGTTTACCGTGGTGGTGCGGCAGAGTTCGGTCCGCCCGGGCCAGGCAAGCCGCGCCGGCACCGCGCAGCAGACCGCGGCCGAATAAGACAAATTGATAGCGCAATCATATGGCTTGGACTAAGGTCCAATGTAAAGGCTGCGTGAACAGCGGCCAACGCCAGCGTTTGTCAGGCGCGAAATTTTGCGCATGGTAGTCGTTGCGGTTCAAACACGCTTCGCATTGCGGGAGAGAAACCAATGAACAAGAACCACGGCAACGGTCACGACAAATCGGCTGGCGGCAAGGGCCGCAAGCTCCGCTCCACCGAATGGTTCAACAATCCGCACAATCCCGGCATGACCGCGCTCTATCTGGAGCGCTACCTCAATTACGGCCTGACGCGGGAGGAACTGCAGTCCGGCAAGCCAATCATCGGCATCGCCCAGACCGGCAACGACCTCTCCCCCTGCAACCGCCACCACCTTGATCTGGCCAAGCGCGTGCGCGAGGGCATCCGCGCCGCCGGCGGCATCGCCATGGAATTCCCCACCCATCCGATCCAGGAGACGGGAAAGCGCCCGACCGCCGCGCTCGACCGCAACCTCGCCTATCTCGGCCTGGTCGAGGTCCTCTTCGGCTATCCGCTCGACGGCGTGGTGCTGACCACCGGCTGCGACAAAACCACCCCCGCCTGCCTGATGGCGGCGGCGACGGTGAACCTGCCTGCGATCGTGCTGTCGGGCGGGCCTATGCTGAATGGCTGGTACAACGGCCAGCGCGCCGGCTCCGGCACCATCGTGTGGAAGGCGCGCGAGCAGCTCGCTGCCGGCGAGATCAACTACGAGGAGTTCATCACCCTCGTCGCCGCCTCGGCGCCCTCGGTCGGCCATTGCAATACCATGGGCACCGCCTCGACCATGAACTCGCTGGCCGAAGCGCTCGGCATGTCCCTGCCCGGCTGCGCCGCGATCCCCGCGCCCTACCGCGAGCGCGGGCAGATCGCCTATGAGACCGGAGAACGCATCGTCGAGATGGTCTGGGAGGATCTGAAGCCTTCGGACATCCTGACGCGCAAGGCGTTCGAGAACTGCATCGTGATCAACTCGGCGATCGGCGGCTCGACCAATGCGCCGATCCATATCAACGCGCTGGCCCGCCATATCGGCGTCGAGCTTGACATCGACGACTGGCAAAAGCACGGCCTTAACGTACCGCTGCTCGTGAACATGCAGCCGGCCGGCTTTTACCTCGGCGAGGAATACCACCGCGCCGGCGGCGTGCCGGCGGTGGTGCACGAACTGATGAAGCACAAGCGAATCCATGAAGATGCGCTGACCGTCAACGGCCGCACCATGGGCGAGAACTGCAAGGATGCGCCCGCGCCCGACGGCGACGTGATCTGG
>DATEJC010000118.1:0-2578 GCA_035278345.1 Bradyrhizobium sp.
GCGGACAGGCATTTCAACCAGGGAATGGCATGGCAAATCGATTGACGAGGTCGCAAACCAGTGTGGCGATGCGGCGCTGGGGGCCTCCGGCCCTTGCGACGCTCACGGCAATGGCCGCGCTGACGGCGCTGACCGCCGACGTCGCGGCGAGGCAGACGCGCCCAGCCTCGCCCAGCGAGGCGACAGCGCCGCGCGAGGCGGGCGAGCCGATCATGGCGATCGTGTCGATCAAGTCCCAGCAGGTCACGCTCTACGATGCCGACGGCTGGATCCTGCGTGCGCCGGTCTCGACCGGCACCACGGGCCGCGAGACCCCGGCCGGCGTTTTTGCCGTCCTGGAGAAGAACAAGGATCACCACTCGAACATGTATGACGATGCCTCGATGCCGCATATGCAGCGCATCACCTGGAACGGCATCGCGCTGCATGGCGGGCCGCTGCCCGGCTACGCGGCCTCGCATGGCTGCGTGCGGATGCCGTTCGGTTTTGCGGAGCGGCTGTTCGACAAGACGCGGATCGGCATGCGCGTGATCATCGCGCCGAACGACGCAGCGCCGGTCGAGTTTTCCCACCCGGCGCTGTTCGTGCCAAAGGCGGAAGCCATCGCGGCAGCTCCGGCGCGTGCCGAGACGGTAGTCCGCGAGGCGGCGGAAGCCGTCAAGGCGGCCGACGAAGCGAAGAAGGGCGCCGTGGCGGCAATGCGCGAGGCCGCCGCGCTGACGGCGTCGCTGCGCAAGCTGGAAGGGCTGAAAGCCCGTGCCGACGCCGAACTCGCATTCGCCGACAAGGCGATCGCCAGCGCAAAGACGGACCAGGCCAAGGCACAGGCCGAGGAGCGGAAGCAGAAGGCCGCCGCCAAGGCCGCAGAAGCAGGATCGCAGCTCGACGCCGCCCGGCTTGACGCGAAGTCGAAGCCCGACGCCGCTGCCATCAAGGCCGCCGCCAAGGCGGCCGACACCAGGAAGGCCGAGGCCACCAAGGCGGCGACCGAGGCGAAGCTCGCGCTCGAGCCGGTCTCGGTTTACATCAGCCGCGCGACGCAGAAGCTGTACGTGCGTCGCAACACGCACAAGCCGGCGCCGGACGGCGGCGGCGAGGTGTTCGACACCACCATCGAGGTCCCGGTCAGGATCCGCGATCCCAACAGGCCCATCGGCACGCATGTGTTCACGGCGATGGCGAGCAATGGCTCGGGCCTGCGCTGGAGTGCGGTCACGATCGACGACGCCGACGACGCCAAAAGCGCGCTCGACCGCATCACCTTCCCGCAGGACGTGATCGATCGCATCGCGCCGACTGCGCTGCCTCGATCCTCGATCGTCGTCTCGGACGAGGCGCTGAGCAAAGAGACCAACTATCGCACCGAGTTCGTCGCGGTGCTGAGCAACCAGCCGCAGGGCGGCTTCATCACGCGCCCGCGTTCGACCGATGTCTACGCCGGGGATCCAGGCGGCTGGGGCTCCAGCGACTTCAGCTTCTTTTTCAATCCCAATGTGAATCCCCAGCCCGCCCCGCGCTCGCGCGGCGGCGGCCAGTACTATTACCAGCCGCAGCCGGGCTATCAGCAGCGACAGGGCCTTTGGTAGGGCGCGCCGCGCGCAAGCCGCCTGCGGCAAATGATATTCGATGCTCGCGCTGTTCACCTCTCCCCGCTCTCTTGCGGGGAGAGGTCGACGCCGAAGCGCAGCGAAGGCGGCGGGTGAGGGGCAAGCCGGGAGGCTTGCCGCATGGCTGCTCTCACCGAATCCTTGATTCAAAGAATCCAGTCGGAAGGATCGTCACCGCGGAGACGCGGTGCCCAGCCCCTCACCCGGATCGCATCTGCGATGCGATCCGACCTCTCCCCGCGAGAGTGCGGGGAGAGGTGTTCTAGCTTCGACTGGATTGCCTCACGCCCTCACTCGCAGCCGCCTGCTTCTTGCCGCGCGGCAGGAATGGCTTGAGCGGCCGCTTGATGACGCCGGTGCAGGCGCGGGTGACGGTCTTGCCGTCGGCGGTCCAGGTCTGCGTGCCCTTGAGCCTGGCGCTGCGGCGCACGAAGCTGCCGCTGTATTTCGCCTCGTAGCTTCGGCCGCCGCCTTTCCAGCCGCCTTGCAGGGCGATCTTCTCACCGTCGAGCTTGCCGGTGCCCTGCTCGGCTGCATCCTCGACCGCAACCTTGCTGAGCCGCACCACATGGGAATAGCGCGCAGCGTCGCCGGCGACGGTGACCTCGATGGCCTCGCGCATCTTGTCGCTGGTGAACGGCAGCTTGTCGCAAATCATCGTGCCGCGATAGGTCGCATCGAGGACTTGCGCCGCAACGGGAGAACCCATCGCCATCATGATCACAGCCGCCAGCATCGTGTGTCGCAAACGCACCATCGCCGCCCCCTTGTGAATTCGGTTTTGTTGATACAGCCAGTAAAAAAGCTCTCCCTTCGCGCAATTGATCCGCATCGTATCGAGGCGAACCGCGGGCGTCGATAGCGCTCGAATCCGACTTCGCCCTTGCAGCATTGCAGGTTTAGCTGTGTCCGATGCGGGTCAAGGTCGATCCGCCCTGCCAGGCGGGACTCAACGGCGTCCCTCCTGGGTG
>DATEJC010000119.1:0-7816 GCA_035278345.1 Bradyrhizobium sp.
GGTGCCGGTCTCGGCAGCGCGCGCGCTCGGCGCCGAGATCGTCATTGCGGCGAACCTCTCCAGCGACGTATTCGCGCACTCGACCACGATCTACAATCACGGCCCGTCGGCCGCGCCCGAGGTGACGGTCGCGGTGACCGCCGACGCCGAGCTCGAGCCGGAGCCGCCGAAGCGCCGGTTTGGCCGCTTCTTCTCCGCCGAACGTACCGTGAAGCGGGAGTTTTTCGGCAGCGCCAGCCGGCCCGGGATCTCGAGCGTGATGGTCGACGCCTTCAACATCATGCAGGACCGCATCACCCGCGCACGTCTTGCCGGCGATCCGCCGGACATGCTGATCTCGCCGCGGGTCGGTCAGATCGGCTGGTTCGACTTCCACCGCGCCGACGATCTGATCGCGCATGGCATGCGCGCCGCCGAGCGCGCGATCGACTCCATCCAGGAAGCGATCGAAATCCTTGCGCCGCAGGAGGCTCGGCCTGCGGCGCCCGTCGCGAAGACCGAATAGGAAACTCAGGCGGTCTTGATGTAGTCGCGCAGCGCCTCCTGCTCGCGCTCGTATTCGCCGACGCGCCACTTGACGACGTCGCCGATCGAGATCAGGCCGGCCACCTTGCCGTCTTCGACGACCGGCAGGTGACGGAACTTGCCGTTGGTCATGGTCTCCATGATCTCGCTGACGGTATCCTTCTCCCGGCAGCTGACGACCTTGCGGGTCATAACCGCGCTGACCGGCTCTTCCACGACGCCTGCCCCGCGCTCCCCGAGCACGCGGACGATGTCGCGCTCGGACAGGATGCCCTCGATCCGGCTCTGGCTCATGACCAGCACCGCGCCGATCTTCCGCTCGCTCAACAGCTTGATCGCTTCCGCGAGCTTTGCGCCCGGCTCCACACTCAGTACGTGGTGCCCTTTGGAGTCCAGAATTGCTCGTACCGTCATTGTCGCCTCCGTTGAGCCGGCAGCGCCCGGAAACGGGCACAACCTCTGTTCGCGAGCCTTCAATCAACAGCTTCACGCCGATTTGGTTTCGGCATGAGGGAACAAAACGCGGCAGCAGGAACGCCGGCCGATAGTGTTTGGTCAAAGCAACATGGCGATGATCGCCGAAATCGCAACGCCCCGCAAGCGCGGTCAAATGTCTCGCGATGGGGCATCGGCGGCCGCTGGCGTACGCGGCACCGGATCGAACAGCGAGAACAGCATCAATCCCGCGATGAAGCCGCCGATATGGGCCTGCCATGCCACGCTCGCGCCTTCTGCACCGACCGAGATCGAGCCCAGGCCAAAGACGATGTTGACGCCGAACCACACCGCGAGGAACGCGAGCACGCGCGGATTGCGGAGCGCGCGCAACAGCGACAGTGCCGGCACCTTCGCGGCTGCGTCGGCATCGCCCCGGCTGAACGAGAGGAAGCTGCCCTTGACGAAGGCAAAGCGGATGGCGGCCGCCATTGCGCCCGACACCGAGGCGGAGGCGCCGATCATCGGCGCGATCGCATGCTCGTGGGTGACCAGATGGGCCAGCGCGCCGGCTGCCGCCGTCACGGCCATGAAAACGAAGAAGCGAACAGTGCCGAAGCGCCGCGCCAGCGCGCTGCCGAACGGCAATAGCCACAGCACGTTGAAGAAGATGTGGCTGAGATTGGCATGCAGCAGAGAATAGGTGACGAAGGTCCACACCTTCGCTCCCGCTCCGCCCGGAAAATAGATCTGCAGCGCATTGGCATCGTAGCGGCGCGGGATGAAACCGAAGACGTCGATGGTCCAGTTCTCGGCTTCCGGCGGCAGCAAGGTGCGCAAATGGATGAATGCGAGCAGCGCGACATAGGCCGTCAGCGCCCCCGGCAGCGTCAGGATCGGCTCGTGCGGCGGCTCCGCCGGCGGCGGCTGATATGCGGGAACGGATTCCAAGGAGGCGGCGGCCCTTCTGGCGGCGGGTGATCCGTTCAGATAGGCGGCTTTGGCCGCATTGTGCAAGTGCACAAAGGCCGGATGCAGACACGATTGAACCGGAAAGAAAAGGGCGGGTGCTGGAGACACCCGCCCTTGAGACTGTTGATCTTGTCGCGCTCGACGGGGGTATCCCCACCCCTCCCCGCGCGATGACCAAACTGCTTGACGCCTGTGTAACGAAGCGCGGGGCGCAACCTGGAGAAAGCGTCCGCACTGGAGTGACTGTGACCTTATTCAGGCAGGCCCGCCCCGCCAACCCCATCGTTAAATTTACCTTAACGCAGCAAAGGCGACGCAATTTGCCCCAAACCGCCGCCGCGGCATGGACGCTGCACAGCCTGTCCTGCACAACAACCACGGGGAAGGCGCTTGCACGAAACCGGGACAGAAATGTCCCGACGGGCGCGCCACGGGGAAGGACAAAATGAAACATCCTTCGAGTCGCGAGTTTTTCGCCTATTGGGACAAAATGCGCGGCACCGCGCCGGCGCCCGACCGCAGCAGTATCGAGCCGTCCGCGGTGCGCGAGCTGCTCGGCGACATCTTTGTACTCTCCTACGACGCCGAGGCCGGTTACCCCTTCCGCGTTGCGGGAACCCGGGTCTGCGCCCTGCTCGGCCGCGACGTGAAGGACCAGAGCTTTTCCGCCCTGTTCACGGCGGAGGCCCGCCGCGAGATCGAGGACATGATCGCGGTCGTGGCGGAGGAAACCCTGCCTGCGATCGCCGGCATCACCGCCACCGCCGAGACCGGCGAGACCGCGCATCTGGAGCTGCTGCTCCTGCCCTTCTCGCCCCGCGCCCATGCGCCGGTGAGCCTGACCGGCGTGCTCGCGCCGTTCGAAAGCGAGCTCAACAAGCTCGATAATTTCGGCCTGACCTCCTATCGCTATCTGCACCGCCAGGAGAAATTGCTGCCGCGCGCCATCCGCAAGCTGCAGGTCGCCCGCGGCTTCATGGTCTATGAGGGCCTGCGCTAGCGGGGCCGTTTTGCGTTGACGCGTTTTCTTCACGCGGACCGGTACCCACTTCGCTCGAAAAGGCTTTGCTATCTCCGCAGCTGGCCGGCCAGCGCCGCGACAAAACGGTCGGCATCCTCCTCGTCATTGTAGACGTGGGGTGAGACGCGCAGGCGGCCGATGCGGGAGGCGACATGGACGCCCTCCGCCGCCAGTCCCTCAGCGAGTCCCGCCGGCATTCCGCCCGCGAATTTCAGGCACAGGATATGCGGCGCGCGGTATTTTCGGTCCGGCGCCGCAATGCTGTTCGCCTGCAAGCCTTGCGCGATCCGCTCCGTCAGCATGGCGAGGCGCTGCTTCACCGCTGCCGCGCCGAACTCCGCCATCATCTCCATGCCGATTGAAGCCATCTCCAGCGAGATGAAATGGTCGCGCTCGCCCATGTCGAAGCGCCGCGCATTGTCGACGTAACTCACATCAGCAAGATAGACCGCGTTCTCCGCGCGGACATTGCGGCGGCCGGAAGCCGTCTGCTCGAGCGGAACGCCGCCCTGATGGCGTTTGGCGACATAGATGAAAGCCCGGCCATAGGGACCGAGCAGCCATTTGTAGGTCGGAAAGATTACGAAGTCCGGGTCGAGACGCGCAACGTCGAGTTCGAGCACGCCGGCGCTTTGTGTGGCATCGATGAGGAAGATTGCCCCCTGCCGCCGCAGCGCGTTGCCGACGGCTTCGAGGTCGATCATCCCACCTTCGGACCAGTGCACCGAGGAGATCGACGCCAGCGAGACCGGCGCAGCATTTTTCCGCTCGATGGCGCTGAGGATCGCCGAGGTCCAGTCGCCATCGTGAGGCTCGGCGATCGTCTCGACCGCAAAGCCCTGCGTATCGGCGCGCAGCTGCCATTCCAGCACCGGCGAGGAATGGTCGTTTTCCAGTACGATGACGCGGGAGCCCTTCGGGATCGTGAACAGCCTTGCCGCCGTGGCAACGCCATAGCTGACCGAGGAGATCAACGCGACGTCATCGGCTTCAGCGTTGATCAACCGCGCCGCGGCGACACGGGCGCGTTCGTGCTGCGTTTGGGCAAAGCCGGCCTCCACCGTCCAGGGACTGCCTTTGCGCATCACCGCGGCGCGGCCGGCTTCCAGCGTCCGCCGCGGCAACGGGCTATAGGAGGCGGAATTCAGGTAACAGATCTGACGCGGCATCTCGAACAAATGGCGCTGCGAGGCAAGCATTGGGTCACTCATGGTTTGCGGGAGGCGCAGTTTGGGGTTGCGCATAACGATACTCGACCGCCGCCAGCCTTGGCTGACGGCTGCGCGCGGGGCTGCTATGATGCCGCAAAAGACCAGACAAGGGAGCACCGCCATGGACGCCGTGACGCCGAAGGCTGATCATTCCCACCTCGTCCGGCCCTCCGAGATGGAGTGGCAAAAGACGCGTTTTCCCGGCTGCGAGGCGAAGACCCTGTTGTTCGACCGCAGGACCGGTCTGATGACCGCCCTGATGCGCTTTGCGCCCGGCGCGGTTCTGCCTGACCATGAGCACGTCAATATCGAGCAGACCTATGTGCTCGAGGGCTCGCTCGTCGACAAGGAAGGCCCGGCCGAGGGCATCGAATGCAAGGCCGGCGAGTTCATCTGGCGCGAGGCCGGCAGCCGCCACGTCGCCTGGTGCCCGCAGGGCGGCTTGATGCTCGCCATCTTCCAGGTGCCCAACAAGTTCTTCGAGGCCGATGGCCGCGTCCGCGACGCCAGCGGCAACGACTGGGACGAGGCCTGGGGCCACACGCGGCAAGCATGAGGCCTTGCGTGGCGCTGATGGCGCCCGGCACTTCCCTCGCCCGATCCGCACCGCTACGGTGATTTCCACAAAACACCAGCGCCGGCGGCGAACCATTCCGCATGGCGAAACAATACGGGAGGAGACCAGCGGATGTTTTCGCATATCATGATCGGCACCAACGACCTCGACCGCGCCAAGACATTTTATGACGCGCTGCTCGGCACGCTCGGCGTGCCGCCGGGACGGGTCGACCGCCATCGCATCTTCTGGCGCACCAAGACCGGCACGTTTTCGGTGACCAAGCCGATCAACGGCCAGGCCGCCACCTTTGCCAATGGCGGCACCATCGGTTTTGCCGCCGAGTCCATCGATGCCGCCAACGCGTTTCATGCCGCCGGCCTCGCCCATGGCGGCAAGACCTGCGAGGATCCGCCCGGCATCCGCGAAGGCAGCGGCGTGAAGCTGTACATCGCCTATTTGCGCGATCCCGACGGCAACAAGCTCTGCGCGTTGCACAGGGTGCCGGCGTAAATTTCCTCCCCCTCTCCCCGCTCTTCGCGGGGTCGAGACGAGCAAAGCTCGCTCTTGGAGGGTTGGGGTGAGGGGCCGCATCCGCGCATTCGACTCGCGGTGAGTCCCCCTCACCCGGATCGCATCTGGCGATGCGATCCGACCTCTCCCCGCGAGCGGGGCGAGGTTAGTGAAAAGCGAGGACCTTCTCATGACCGATGCACCCTCAGTGACGCCGGCGCGCTTTCGCGACCAGACGATTTCTTTCGACGGCATCCCCGGCCGCAATATCGACATCCCCTCGGCCTCGCCACTCAACTACCACCAGGTCATCAGCAAGCCGGCCGACATGCCCAGCGTCACCGTCGATGGCAAGCTGTTCCTGCCTGCCTCTGCTGGCGGAGCGAAGCTGCCGCTGGTCATGATCGTGCCGGGCAGCCTTGGCGTGGCGCCGTCGCATGTCGCGCATGCCGAGAGCCTGACCCGCGCCGGGTTTGCCACTTTCGTGCTCGACAGTTTTGCCGCGCGCGGCGTCACCTCCACCGTCGCCAACCAGACCCAGTTCTCCTTTGCCGCCAGCGCCTATGACGTGCTTGCGGCGTGGAAGGTGCTGACCGCGCTGCCCGGGATCGATGCCGCGCGGATCGGCGCGCAGGGCCACAGCCGCGGCGGATCGGCGGTGCTGACGGCGGCGACGCGGCGTTTCGCCGACGCCGTGATCGGCAAAGGCGCTGGCCTCCGCGGCGTGCTCGCCGCCTATCCCTGGAGCGGTCATCAATTTCTCGATCCGAAGGTCGGCGCCACCTCCGTGCGCGCGCTGATGGGCGATGCGGACGAATGGTGCTCGCCGATGCAAGTGCAGGGCCATTGCCAAGCGATCCGCCTCACCGGCGGCGACGCCACCATGCGGCTGATCGCCGGCGCCCATCACAGCTTTGATCGCGGCACCGAGATTACCGACATTCCCAACGCTTCCGTTTCGCCCGCCGCGCCGACGGCTTATATCGCCGACAATGGCGCACTGATTCACCCCACCAGAGAGCAGCCCGATCCCGTGCTCGTCGATCGCGACCTGATGGTCTATGCGCTCAAAGCCGGTTACGGCCGCAAGGGCGCAAAGATCGGCAGCCATCCCGGCGAAGCGGAGCTGTTCAAGGAGGACATGCTGACCTTCTGGACGCGGCTGCTCGGCAAACCTTCCTAAAGGAAACATCATGCGAATTGCAGTTGTCGGCGCCGGCGGCGTCGGAGGCGGATTTGGTGCAGCGCTGGCGAAAGCCGGCGCCGATGTCACCTTCATCGCGCGCGGGGCGCATCTTGCCGCCATGAAGAGCATCGGCTTGAAGGTCAAGAGCCCGCGCGGCGACACGCATCTGGTGCCGACGCAGGCAACCGACAACCCTGCCGGGATCGGCCAGGTCGATTTCGTGCTGTTCTGCGTGAAACTGTGGGACGTCGAGAGCGCCGGCCAAGCCATCAAGCCGATGATCGGGCCGGACACCGCCGTCATCACACTGCAGAACGGCATCGATGCGCATGAGCGGCTGATCCCGACCCTCGGGAACCGCGCCGTGATGCCGGGCGTCGCACACATCTCCGCCTCGATCACCGCTCCCGGCGTCATCACGCAAGTCGGCGACTTCATGCGCATGCAGTTCGGGGAACTCGACGGCAGCCGCAGCAAGCGCGGCGAGGCCTTTCTTTCGATGTGCGCCAAAGCCGGCATCGAAGGCACCTTCAGCAACGCCATCCTTACGCCGCTCTGGATGAAATTCATCCTGCTGGCCAGCAACGCCGGGATGATGTCGCTGGCGCGCCAGCCGATCGGCAAACTGCGCGACGATCCCGATATGCGTCCCCTCCTCATTGCAGCCTATGGCGAGGTGGTGGATGTCGGCCGCGCCAAGGGAATCGCCTTGCCGGTGGATGCGGTCGCGAAAACCGTCGCCCTGACCGGCAGCATGCCGGCGCCGATGAAGGCCTCGATGGCGCTCGATCTCGAGCGCGGCAACCGGCTGGAGGTGCCGTGGCTCTCCGGCAAGGTGGTCGAGCTCGGAAAGCAGTTCGGCATCCCGACGCCGACGCACGCGATGATGCACGCCATGCTGAAGCCGTATGCGATGGGAAGTGCGGGGTAACGCCGTCATTGCGAGCCAACGGGTCGCGCGAACGCGCGCCCGACGACAACTAGAGCCGTCATTGCGAGCGAAGCGAAGCAATCCAGCTTTCTTGCGTGCGGCAAGCTGGATTGCTTCGTCGCTTCGCTCCTCGCAATGACGTCGGAAGACATGCGCTCTCGTTCTCACGGCGCGGTTTTCGCCTGAGTCTTGCATCTCGTTGTCCCTCTCTCTGACAGAGGGCGCAGGGAAAGCCGGGCGCCGACTGCGCCCGCAGCACCGTGTGCAATGGGTAGTGAAAGAACGCACACGGGTTTGACAGGTACAGCCGAAACATCCCGGCTTTCCCCGCGCAATGGCTTTACGGCTTACTTCGTGCTCTCCCCGGTGAGCGGCCTTTTTTGTCACCGTTGCCGACCCCGCACAGGCGGGGCGGATAGACGCCAGGGTCGCGGCGCCAGGACCACACGACTTCGCCGTACGCTGC
>DATEJC010000120.1:0-9324 GCA_035278345.1 Bradyrhizobium sp.
GACAAGCCTTTTCAGTAGCCCGCGCCGGCGTTGGAATGCCGGTAGAGACCAAAAAAGCCCGATCCGTCGTTGCTTTAAGTCGCGTCCCCCGTTGAGAGCGGGGTGCGCCGGTTCGCCTCCGGCTGCCAGTCACGGTTGCAAGGGGTGGAGAGACCTTCAACGGCATCTCTTGAGAGAGATGCTGGCCGCTCGAACAGGAGACGACCCTCGGTTCTTCATCCCTTGGCGGCTGTCCGGCCTCTTGTCCGGATACCTACCGACTGACACACGACCACAGGCACGTGCGAAATTGGGCAAGTGTGCAAATAGGACTTTTGACTCTGCTTCGCAACAATTTTTTTAGGCTGTGCGAAAATTTCCCTAACGCTTGCTTTCAAGTGTCGCGCTCGACGCGCGCTGCGAGCGCCGAAAGATGAACAGCTGTTAAGGATTGAGAGAGTCTTGCGGGTGTCGATGCGAGAGCTGCGCGAGCGAAGTTGTGCCTGCAGCACAGCGCTTTCTTGAAACGCGCAGGCTCAGCGGCGGCGCGTAAACGGCTCGACGCGCTGGGCCGCGCTGACGAAGGCCACCATGATGGCGACGCCGATGGCGAACAGCACGGCCTGCACGACGTGCGCCCACGTCTCCTGGGTGAAGGGCAGAAACAGCGCCTCGGGCGGCACGAGAATCGCGAGTGCCCAGCCGCCGGCGAAAGCCGCGCCGAACACCTCGGCGCCGATCAGGATCGCGGCGCTGACGACGGTGATGACGCTCGGCCAGACGATCTCGCGGGAGCCGGTCGGGGCGGATTGCGTGCTCATGGTTTCATCCTCTTTGCGGGCCGCAATCTCTCCGAAAAGGCCGCTTCTTACAAGCTCAAAAGGCGCAAAAATGCCGCATCGCGTGTTATAGATTCCCCCGTAAATTTGCGGCGAAAAACGGGATTTTGTGATGACTGAAACCCTGGTGACAATGGATCCCTCAGGCGGGCAGGAGAACCCCCTGCTGCGGCCCTGGCAGACGCCGTTCGAGACCCCGCCGTTCGACGAGATCAGGCCCGAGCACTTCCTCCCCGCGTTCGAGCAGGCCTTCGCCGACCACTCCGCCGAGGTCGCCGCCATCACCCACGATCCGGCGACGCCCGACTTCGCCAACACCATCACGGCGCTGGAGCGCTCGGGCAAGCTGCTCTCCAAGGTCTCGGCCGTCTTCTACGACCTGGTCTCGGCCCACTCCAATCCGGCGATCCTGGAGATCGACAAGGAGGTCTCGCCCCGGATGGCGCGGCACTGGAATCCGATCATGATGAACGCGGTGCTGTTTGGCCGGATCGCCATGCTGCACGAGAACCGCAGGCAGCTCGGCCTGACCGGCGAGCAGATGCGGCTGCTGGAGCGGACCTATACGCGCTTCCACCGCGCCGGCGCCGGCCTCGACGAGGCCGCAAAAGTTAGGATGGCCGAGATCAACGAGCGGCTCGCCCATCTCGGCACCACTTTCAGCCACCATCTGCTCGGCGACGAGCAGGAGTGGTTCATGGAGCTCGGCGAGGCGGATCTCGCCGGCCTGCCCGACAGCTTCGTGGCCTCAGCCAGGGCCGCCGCCGAAGAGCGCGGCATGGCCGGCAAGGCGATCGTGACGCTGGCGCGCTCTGCGGTCGAAACCTTCCTGAAGACCTCCGCCCGCCGCGACCTGCGCGAAAAGGTCTTCAAGGCATTTGCCGCCCGAGGCGACAACGGCAACGCCAACGACAACAATGCCACCATCGTCGAGATCCTGGCGCTGCGCGAGGAGAGCGCCCGTATCCTCGGCTTCCCGACCTTTGCCGCCTACCGGCTCGAGGATTCCATGGCCAAGACGCCGGATGCCGTGCGGGGCCTGCTGGAGCGGGTCTGGAAGCCGGCGCGGGCGCGGGCGTTGGCCGACCGCGACGCGCTGCAGGGGCTGATCGCGGAGGAGGGCGGCAACTTTTCGCTCGCCCCCTGGGACTGGCGCTACTACGCCGAGAAGCTGCGGCAGGCCAAAGCCAATTTCGACGATGCCGCGATCAAGCCCTATCTCGTGCTCGACCACATGATTGAGGCCGCCTTCGACTGCGCCAGCCGCCTGTTCGGCATCACCTTCACCGAGCGCAAGGATATCTCGGCCTGGCATCCGGACGTCCGCGTCTGGGAGGTGAAAGACCGCGAGGGAAACCACAAGGCCCTTTTCTACGGCGACTATTTCGCGCGCCCGTCAAAGCGCTCCGGCGCCTGGATGACCTCGCTGCGCGACCAGCAGAAGCTCGACGGCGCAATCGCGCCGCTTGTCATCAATGTCTGCAACTTTGCGAAAGGCGCGGACGGCCAGCCTTCTCTGCTCTCACCGGACGACGCCCGGACCCTGTTCCACGAGCTCGGCCACGGCCTGCATGGCATGCTGTCGGACGTCACCTATCCATCGCTGTCGGGCACCTCGGTCTTCACCGATTTCGTCGAGCTGCCCTCCCAGCTCTACGAACACTGGCAGGAGCGGCCCGAAGTGCTGCAGCGCTTTGCCAGGCACTACCAGACCGGAGAGCCGCTGCCGGATGACCTGCTCAAGCGCTTTCTCGCCGCGCGAAAATTCAACCAGGGCTTCGCCACCGTCGAGTTCGTCTCCTCGGCGCTGATCGACCTCGAGTTCCACACCCAGCCGGCATCAGCCAGCCGCGAGGTGCGGGCCTTCGAGCAGGCGGAACTGGAGAAGATCGGCATGCCCGCCGAGATCGTGCTGCGTCATCGTCCGACCCAGTTCAGCCATATCTTCTCCGGCGACCATTATGCGTCCGGCTATTACAGCTATATGTGGTCGGAGGTGATGGATGCGGACGCCTTCGGCGCCTTCGAGGAGGCCGGCGACATCTTCGACCCCGCGACTGCGAAGCGGTTGCATGACGATATTTATTCCTCCGGCGGCTCGCGCGATCCGGAGGAAGCTTATATTGCCTTCCGTGGCCGCGAGCCGGAGCCGGACGCGCTGTTGCGCCGGCGCGGCCTGCTCGAAACACCCGAGGCAGCTTGAGGTGAAGAGGTTGGTCTATCGATTGTTGGCGCTGCTCGCGGTCGCGGGCGGTGCAGGACTTGGCGCGACGGCGGCGCAGGCGCATCCGCATGTCTGGATCACGGCCGCGAGCGAGTTGCTCTACGCTGCAGACGGCACAATTACCGGCGTGCGCCACGCCTGGACCTTTGACGACATGTTCTCGACCTATGCGCTGCAGGGCATCGAGACCAAGACCAAGGGCGTCTACAGCCGCGAACAGCTCGCGCCGCTCGCACAGGTCAATGTCGAGAACCTGAAGGAATTCGGCTTCTTCACCTTCGCCAAGGCCGACGGCAAGAAGCAGAAATTCGAGGAGCCCGTCGACTACTTCCTCGAATACAAGGATTCCGCGCTGACGCTGCACTTCACGCTGCCGCTGAAGGCGCCCGTGAAGCCAAAGCAGCTCGCGCTGGATGTGTTCGATCCCGCCTTCTTCATCGATTTCAAGTTCGAGGAGCAGGACCCGATCAAGCTGGTCGGCGCGCCGGCCTCTTGCGAGATGAAGTTCCAGCGGCCGGGCGATGCTGATGTGAAGAAGCTCACCGAGGAGATGGTGGCAAGCGGCGACAACTCCAATTACGGCGCGATCTACGCCAACAAGATCCTTGTGAACTGCCCGTGAGCGCACCGTCCAGCCTCGCGCGCCATCTTGCGATCTTTGCCATCGCGCTTGCCGCGACGATCACCCTCGACGGTCTCGTCCACGCGGTGATGGCGCAGAATCCGTTCGGCGGCCCGCGGCCGGCGGCGCAGCCGCAGGTCGGCGGCATCGTCGGCTGGATCCTGGCCAAGCAGTCCGAATTCTACCGCGATATGTCCGCCACCATCCGCGCCGCGAAGTCCGACGGCTCGGCGGTGTGGACGCTGCTGGTGATCTCCTTTGCTTACGGGATCTTCCACGCCGCCGGCCCCGGCCACGGCAAGGCGGTGATCTCATCCTATCTGGTCGCGAACCAGGAAACGGCCTGGCGCGGCATCGTGCTGTCGTTCGTCTCGGCGCTGCTGCAGGCGCTGGTCGCCGTCGTGCTGGTCGGGATCTGCGCCTGGCTGCTCAACGCGACCGCGCAAACCATGTGCGGGGCGGAGAAGGCGATCGAGATCGCCAGCTACGGCCTGATCGCCGCCTTCGGCGCACGCCTGGTCTGGACCAAGGGCGGCGCCTTCATGCGCGCATTGCAGGCCCCGCGCGCCGAGCCGGCGCTGGCGGCGGCGCATCACCATGACCACGGTCATCACCATGACCACGGTCATCACCATGACCACGGCCAACATCACCATCACGGCCACGATCACCACCATCACGATCATGACCCTGGCCACGTCCATGACGAGCATTGCGGCCATTCCCACGGGCCGACGCCGGATCAGCTTGCCGGCCCCGGCGGCTGGCGGCGCGGGTTAGGTGCCATCGTTGCGGTGGGCCTGCGGCCCTGCTCGGGCGCCATCCTGGTGCTGGTGTTCTCGCTGGCGCAGGGCCTGTTCTGGGCCGGGATCGTCGCGACTTTCGTGATGGGGCTCGGCACCGCCATCATGGTGGCGACCATCGCGGTCGTCGCCGTCTCCGCCAAGGACTTCGCGCGGCGGCTTTCCGCCGGCCGCGAAGGCGGCGGCGCGCTGATCATGCGCGGCATCGAGTTTGGAGCGGCAGGCCTCGTGCTGCTGTTCGGGCTCGGCCTCTTGCTCGGCTATCTCGCCGCCGAGCGGGTGACGTGCCTGTGACGGCTGGGAGCTAGGCCGGCAGCCAGCCCTTGATCGCCGGCATGAAGAAGATCGCGATGTTGATGACCAGCCCAAGGCTCCACAGGATGGAGCGCAGGGTCGGGCGGTTGCCGAGATAGGTGAAGACGTAGGCAATCCGCACGATCACGAACAGCACGGCCAGCTCGTCGATCAGCCGCTGCGGCCCGAGGCGGAATTCCGCAAGCAGCACAGCGACTGCAAAGAACGGAAATGCCTCGATGCCGTTCTGGTGCGCTCCCAGCGCCCGGGCCCGGATCGGGTCGCCGTAGAAGTCGGGATCGCGCGGCTTTGCGTTGTCGAACGACCGGCCGCCGGCCCATTTGGCCCCGGTGATCGTCAGCAGATACAGCATCAGCGTGGCGAAGACGCACCATTCGGCGATCGTCATGGTTCCCTCGGGCGCGCGGTCATGCTGCGACAGTAGCCAAGCCCTCCTTGCCTTGACAAGGATGGCGAAATGGCGCGAATCCGGGCCATGAGCGTGGTTGCACCCCTTGGCAATGTTAGCGCGTCGCCGGCCATCAAGCCGGAGCGTATCGGCGTGCTGCTGGTCAATCTCGGCACGCCCGATGCCTGCGACGCCAGGAGCGTGCGCGTCTACCTCAAGGAATTCCTGTCCGACCGTCGCGTCATCGAGGACCAGGGTTTTGTCTGGAAGGCGATCCTCAATGGCATCATCCTGCGCGTACGCCCGGCGCGGAAGGCGCTCGACTACAGGAAGATCTGGAATTTCGAGAAGAACGAGTCGCCGCTGAAAACCATCACGCGCTCGCAGGCGGAAAAGCTCGCCGCCGACATCGCCGATCACGAGCATGTCGTGGTCGACTGGGCGATGCGCTACGGCAACCCGTCGATCCGCGAGCGCATCGATGCGCTGGCTGCGCAAGGCTGCAACCGGCTGCTGGTGGTGCCGCTCTATCCGCAATATTCCGCCGCAACCTCGGCAACCGTCTGCGACGAGGTGTTTCGCGTCCTCGCCGACATGCGGGCACAGCCGATCCTGCGGGTGAGCCCGCCGTACTACGACGATCCCGATTATATCGAGGCGCTCGCCGTCTCCATCAGTGCGCATCTTTCGGCGCTGCCGTTCCAGCCTGAATTGATTGTCGCATCCTTCCACGGCATGCCGCAAAAATATGTCGATGCCGGCGATCCCTATCGCGAGCAATGCGTGGCGACGACCGACGCGCTGCGTAAACGCCTCGGGCTCGATGCGTCAAAGCTGCTGCTCACTTTCCAATCGCGTTTCGGCAATGACGAGTGGCTACAGCCCTACACCGACAAGACCATCGAGGAGCTCGCGAAGAAGGGCATCAAGCGGCTCGCCGTGGTCACGCCGGGCTTTGCCACCGATTGCCTCGAAACGCTGGAAGAGATCGCGCAGGAGAATGCGGAGATCTTCCGGCACAATGGCGGTGAGCAGTTTTCGGCGATCCCCTGCCTGAACGACAGCGATGCCGGCATGGACGTCATCCGCCAGCTCGTGCTGCGCGAGTTGCAGGGGTGGATTTAAGACGGTTGGATTTGATGCACCTGCATCCAGCAACCTTGTGCGCTGCGAGCAAGCTGCGATTAACGATTTACACGGCGAGTTGAGACCGCTGTTTTCCCCAAGCAGAATGCCCATTTGGCTGGTTGGCGGCCGGTACCATCTGGCAAGATCGAAAGCCGTCCCATACCTATAAGTGCAACAAGAGCCGGCTGAACCGGCACTGCCGGTCGGCAGACAAAAGGCAGCCGCTTTCGCTGCCAGCGATTGACGGGGAAAGGTTGCGGGCAGGGCTCCGCGTTGGAGGATTTATGAGCGGTTTCGAGATTTTCGTTATTGCACTTGCGCTCCTTGTCATCATCACCTTGTTCGCCGGCGTCAAGACCGTGCCGCAAGGCTTTGACTGGACCATCGAGCGGTTCGGCAAGTACACCCGCACGCTGTCGCCCGGCCTCAACCTGATCACGCCGTATTTCGACCGCGTCGGGCGCAAGATGAACATGATGGAGCAGGTGATCTCCATTCCCGAGCAGGAAGTGATCACCAAGGACAACGCCACCGTCACCGTGGACGGCGTCGCCTTCTTCCAGGTGTTCGATGCGGCGAAAGCGAGCTACGAGGTCGCCAATCTCGAACAGGCGATCATCGTGCTGACCATGACCAATATCCGCTCCGTGATGGGTGCGATGGACCTCGACCAGGTGCTGTCGCATCGCGACGAGATCAACGAGCGCCTGCTGCGCGTGGTCGACGCCGCGGTCTCGCCGTGGGGGATCAAGGTCAACCGCATCGAGATCAAGGACATCGTGCCGCCCGCCGACCTCGTCGAGGCCATGGGCCGGCAGATGAAGGCCGAGCGCGTCAAGCGCGCCGACATCTTGCAGGCGGAAGGCCAGCGCCAGTCGGAAATCCTGCGCGCCGAAGGCGCCAAGCAGGGCCAGATCCTGCAGGCCGAAGGCCGCCGCGAAGCCGCCTTCCGCGACGCCGAGGCGCGCGAGCGTCTGGCCGAAGCCGAAGCCAAGGCCACGCAGATGGTGTCGGAAGCTATTGCCCGCGGCGACGTTGCTGCCTTGAACTACTTCATCGCCGACAAATACATCAAGGCGTTCGGTCAGCTGGCGGAGTCACCGAACCAGAAAGTGCTTATGATTCCGATCGAGGCCACCAGCGTACTCGGCTCGCTGGCCGGCATCGGCGAGATCGCCCGCGCGACCTTCGGCGAGAGCGCGGCGTCAGCGACCGCTGCCGCGCGTCGCGGCGGCTCGGTGCCGAGCGCGGGCCCGACTCCGCCGCCCGCGCCGCAACGTTGAGGCACGCATGATCCGGAAAAGTGGACACCGGTTTTCCGACAAGATCATGCGTCGAAGATAGGAAGGTCATGTCATGACCCAAATGTTCACCACTCTTGGCACGTGGAACTGGTTGATCTTTGGCTTCATCATGATGGCGCTGGAAGTGCTTGCGCCGGGCGTGTTCATGTTCTGGCTCGGGCTTGCGGCGATGCTGGTAGGCTTGTTGTCGTTCGTGTTCAACCCGTCCTGGCAGACGCAGCTCATCATGTTCTCCGTGTTCGCGGTCGCCGCGGTGCCGCTGTGGCGGCGCATTGCGCTGAAGTCGGGCGCGGCGAGCGCGAGCAATCCGTTCCTCAACCGCCGTACCGACGCGCTGGTCGGCCGCGAGTTCACGCTGGAGAAGCCGATTGTGGACGGGTCAGGCACGGTGAGGATCGACGACACCATCTGGCGTGTCGCAGGTCCGGATGCACCGGCCGGCAGCCGTGTGCGCGTGGTGCGCGCGGACGGCGCCAGTTTGACGGTGGCGATAGCGTAGGCGGCCGTAGACGCAGCTGCGCTGCCTTGCCCCGCTCTCGCGGGGGCGAGACGAGCGGAGCTCGCTCTTTGGAGGGTTGGGGTGAGGGGCTCCTTCCCCGAGCTGCGCTGCTTCGATAGACTTGTACCCCCTCACGCGGATTGCATCTTCGATGCAATCCGACCTCTTCGCACAGGCAGGGAGAGGTGAAGAGGGCCGCAGTATCTAACCCCGCTTCGCCCATCGCTCGGCAAAGCGATGCAGGGGCACGAAGGTTTCGAACAGCTCTCTCCCCAGCGTCGTGAGCCGATAGCCGTCGCCCGCCACCAGTTCCACCAGCCCCGCCTCGCGCAGCTCCGACAGCCGTGCCTGCATGATCGTCGGCGAAGCCTCGTCGCAGGCAGTGCGAAGCGCGCGTGAGGTCAGCGCGTGGTCTTCGCGCAGCTCCCAGATGATGCGCAAGGTCCAGCGCCTTCCCAGGAGATCCAGTAGCGCCATGATCGGACGGCCGGTGCGGGAGCCCCGGACGGCGCTCTTTTTCATGGCAGGCATGACCGGACTCCCTTGCGTCTTGCTACAGATATTGTAGCGTATTGCTACAATATCTGTAGCAAGAGAAGCCCGCCATGTCACGGATCGCGCCGCTGTCGCCGCCTTATGCACCGGAAATAAAGGAGCAGTTCGACCGCGTCATGCGCGGTGCGCCGCCGCTGCTGCTGTTCCGCGTGATGGCAGGTCGGCCGCGGGCCTGGGAAAAGTTCCGCGGCGGCAGTCTGCTGGATCGCGGGCCGCTCTCCTTACGCGAGCGCGAGATCGTCATCGACCGCACCTGCGCACTGAACGCCTGCGAATACGAATGGGGCGTGCACGTCGCAGCCTTTGCGCAGGCCGCGCAGCTCACCGAGGAGCAGGTCCGCGCCACGGTGTTGGGCGGTGCCGATGCGCCGTGCTGGTCCGAGGCGGAGCGTGCGATGCTGGCTGCGGTGGACGCGCTGCATCACCGGTCGACGCTGGGCGAAGTGGAATTCGCCGCGCTGAAGGCGCATTATGACGAGGCGAAGATCCTGGAAATTATCCAGCTCTGCGGATTCTATCGCACAGTGTCGTATCTTGCGAACGCGCTTGCGTTGCCGCTGGAAGCCAATGCAGCGCGGTTTCCGGCGTAGCTAGGCTACGCCGGCGCGCAACAGATCGTGCAGATGGATGATTCCGACCGGCCTGTCGGCATCGGTGACGATCAAGGT
>DATEJC010000121.1:0-4746 GCA_035278345.1 Bradyrhizobium sp.
CCCATGAAACTCACCTTCTCCCCCGCCTCGCCCTTTGCACGCAAGGTGCGCATTGCCGCGATCGAGCTTGGGCTGATCGACAAGATCGAACTGGTCCCCGAAACCGTCACGCCGGCGCAAGCCAATGAAAAGTACTCGAAGATCACGCCGCTGAAGAAGCTGCCGGTGCTGATCACCAACGAGGGCGACGTCATCCTCGATTCCTATGTCATCGTCGAATATCTCGACGAGACCGCCGGCGGCGCACTGACCCCCGGCTACGGCCGCAAGCGCTGGCAGGCCAAGACCGATCATTCGCTGCTCGATGGCATGCTCGATTCCATGCTGCTGTGCCGCTACGAGGGCATGGTGCGGCCGGAGCCGATGCGCTGGCAGGCATGGAGCGACGACCACTGGAACCGGGCCTGGACCGGTATGGCGCGGTTCGAGCAACGCGACGACGTGCTGAACGGTCCGTTCGACATCGTGCAGATCGGCCTCGTTTGCGTGCTCGGCTATGCCGATTTCCGCTTCGCCAATTGCGGCTGGCGCAAGGCCTATCCGAAGCTCGACAAGTTCAACCAGAAAATGCTGGAGCGGCCGTCGGTGAAGATCTCGGTGCCGCCGCCCGCGTAAGGAGTTTCGCATGAGCCTCACCTTCAAAGCCGGCGATCTCACCATCCACCGCATCATCGAGCAGGAAACCACCTTCCTGCCCGCGCTGGAGATGCTGCCGGCGCTGACGCCGGAAGTGCTGACCGAGAACCGCGCGTGGATGCAGGCCGCGAAGGCGCTCGATGCCAGCGACGTGCTCATTCTCTGCTTCCAGTCCTATGTGGTGAAGACGCCGCACCACACCATTTTGATCGACAGTTGCATCGGCAATGACAAGCCGCGCCCGCGGTTTCCGAAATGGCACATGAAAACCGACAATATCTACATGCGGGCGCTGGCGACTGCTGATATCTCCGTCGACGACATCGACTATGTGATGTGCACGCATCTACATCCCGATCACGTCGGCTGGAACACGCGGCTGGAAAACGGCCGCTGGGTGCCAACCTTTCCCAAGGCGCGCTACGTATTCGCCAAGACCGAGATTGATCACTGGGCCGGCGTGCATGCCAAAACGCCGGTGCCGACGATTGAAGACAGCGTGATGCCGATCATTGAAGCGAAGCGGTACGAAGCCGTCGGCAATGATCACCAGATCGGCGATCATGTCCGCATTCTGCCGACACCGGGTCACACGCCCGGTCATGTTGCTTTCAGGTTCGGCAAGGCTAAGGACGAGGCGGTGTTCTCCGGCGACCTCATGCATTCGCCGATCCAGACGCGCTATCCGGAGCTGTCGGTGAAGGCCGACGTCGACCCGGTCGAGTCGGCAAAGACGCGCCGCAGCTTCCTCGAGCGTTATTGCGACACCGATACCTTGTGCTGCACGGCGCATTTCCCTTCGCCGTCGGTGGGCAGGATCAAGCGCAAGGACAACGCGTTCTCCTGCGAGGCGGTGTGACCGTGCCCAAGGAAGCGCAAGGTTTCGCGACCCTTTCGATCGAAAGCGCCGATGAGCATGTGACGATCGTCCGGCTCAGCCGGCCGGATGCTTCCAACGCGCTCAACACCCAGATGGGCCGCGATCTCGTGCAATATTTCGAGGAGGTCGCGCTCGATCCCAAAAGCCTGCGCTGCATCGTCCTGACCGGCGCGGGCGACAAGGCGTTCTGCGCCGGCGGCGATCTGAAGGAGCGCCGCGGCATGACGGACGAGGCCTGGACGCGCCAGCACGTCATCTTCGAGCGCATGGTGCGCGCGCTGATCGACTGCCCGATTCCGATCATCGGCGCCGTCAACGGCGCGGCCTATGGCGGCGGCTGCGAAATCGCGGGCTGCTGCGATTTTCTCTACGCCGCGGAGAGCGCGCGCTTTGCGCTGACAGAGGTGACGCTCGGCATTATGCCCGGCGGTGGCGGCACGCAGACATTGCCGCGCGCCGTCGGCGAGCGCCGCGCCAAGGAATTGACCCTCACCGGCAAGCCCTTTACGGCGGTGCAGGACCGCGACTGGGGCCTTGTGAATGAGGTATTTCCCCTGTCCGAGCTGTTGCGGGAAGCGCTGGCGACCGCCTCGCGCATTGCCCGCAATGCCCCGATCTCGGTCCGGCAGGCCAAGCTGTCGATCCATCGCGGCCTGCAACTGTCGTTGCGGGACGGGCTTGCGCTGGAGATCGAGGCCTATAATCGCATGGTCCCGACCGAGGACCGCCGCGAAGGCGTGCTGGCCTTCAACGAGAAGCGGCCACCGAACTTTAAGGGAAAGTGAGCCAGCGAATCATGCGCTCTTCTTCCCTTCTCCCCTTGTGGGAGAAGGTGGCGCGCATCGATAGATGCGCGCCGGATGAGGGGTTCTTGCTGCGCACGCAAGTGCCTCAATGAGAGCTCTCCATCCGCGAAGTCAGATCCCTCACCCCGCTTCGCTGCGCGAAGCGACCCTCTCCCACAAGGGGAGAGGATAAGAAGCACCTCAATCAAACAAGCTCGGCGTGTGATTCACGACCGCGCCTTCGATCGCCAGCATCTTCAGCTTGGTGACCACGCCGCCATTGGCGGAAAAGCCGCCGGGCTTGTTGCCGGCCGCGAGCACGCGGTGGCACGGCACGACGATCGGGCACGGATTACGGCCGAGCGCCTGGCCGACGTCGCGCGACAACTCCACGCCGCCGAGTTTCTTCGCGATATCGCCATAGGTCATGGTCTGGCCGGGCGGAATCTTGCGCGCGATGTCGTAGACGCCGCGGTTGAACTCCGGCACGCCGTCGAGATCGAGCGCCACGTCAAGAAGGTCATTCGGCTTGCCTGCCAAAAGCTCCGTCATTGCGCCGATCGCACGCTGTACCTCGGCAGGCGGCTCGCCTTCCGGGATATCGCCATTGCGCTGGTGGATGCGCTTGCGGGTCTTGTCTTCGCTGCCCATCGGCAGCTGCACGCCGCTAATGCCGCGCTCGCCCCAGATCACGCCGCAGGCGCCGATCGGGGTGTCGAAAATCGTAAAATGCTGGCCGGTCATGGCTCGCTCCTTCCAGGCTTTCCGTTCTAGCTAATCGTTGCCCCAAACTTAAGCTTGGAAATTGTTGCTATCCACCCGGATTCCGATTGGAATTTTCGCGATCAACAGGCGGAAAAAACAGGACAATCGGTGCATTTCGGCAATGGGCATGGGGACGGTTCCGTGGAATATAGTGTTCCCTTTATGCCCAACCTCAAGCGAGAGCTTCATGCAGACCTTGCGCGTCAACGGATACGACATGGCCTATATCGACGTGGGCCAGGGTCATCCCGGAGCGCCGCCGCTGGTGTGCGTGCACGGCTCGCTCAACGACTTCCGCATCTGGAGCTGCGTAATCGGCCCGCTGTCGAAGCGGCATCGCATGATCTGCGTCAGCCTCCGTCACTTCTTTCCCGAGCAGTGGGACGGCAAGGGCAACACCTATTCGATCGCGCAGCATGTCGACGATCTCATCGCCTTCATCGAAGGGCTGGACACAGGGCCCGTTGACCTGATGGGTCATTCGCGCGGCGGGCATATATGTTTCCGCGTGGCACAGCAGCGGCCGGACGTGTTGCGCAAGCTGATCCTCGCCGAACCGGGCGGCGAGCTCGATGCGACGCTCGACCCTGATTTTACCGGCGGTCCCTCGCCTCTGCTGGCGCATTTCACCGCTGCGGCCGACAAGATCGCTGCCGGCGACGTCGATGGTGGACTCCGCCTCTTTGTCGATACGCTGGAGCGGCCGGGTCATTGGGAGCGCCTTCCGCCGCTGATGAAGCAGCCCCTGCGCGACAACGCCTATACCCTGATCGGGCAGGTCCTCGACAACCGCCCGCCATTCTCGAAAGCGGACGCCGAATCCATCAGGACGCCGACGCTGTTCGTCGGCGGTGCGAGGACCAAGGGACTCCTGCCAAAAGTTCTGCACGCGCTCGCGGCGCATGTATCCAACGCCAAGACGGCGATGATTCCGAACACGACTCATCCGATGTTCGAGCAGGCGCCGCAGGCATTTTCCGAAACCGTGTTGGACTTTCTGGCGGGCTGACCCATGCAGACGATCACGGTCAACGGCTACGACATGGCCTATCTCGAGGTCGGCAAGGGTCCGCCGCTGGTGCTCGTGCACGGCACACTCGGCGACTACCGCACCTGGAATTCGGTATTGGGGCCGCTGTCGAAGAAGCATCGCGTGATTTCGCTGAGCCTGCGTCGTTTCTTTCCCGAGCATTGGGACGGCGACGGCGACGACTACAAAATGGCGCAGCATGTCTCCGACGTGATCGCCTTCATCGAGAGAATAGAGCCGCGTCCGGTCGATCTGTTGGGCCATTCCCGCGGCGGACATATCGCCTTCCGCGTCGCCGAGCAGCGGCCGGAGCTGCTGCACAAGCTCGTGCTGGCCGAGCCGGGCGGCGATCTCGACGCTTCGCTGATCGAGCCCGGTGCGCCGCCGCCCCCGCCGATGCCGCTGGCAGTCGCGATGCCGATGGTGCTGAAGAGCATCAAGGGCGGCGACATCGACGGCGCGCTGAAAACGTTTGTCGATGGCATCGACGGCGATGGCGCCTGGACGCGCCTGCCGGCGGCGGCCAAGCAGCAGCTGCGTGACAATGTTTTTACGCTGCTCGGCCAAGCTGGAGAGAATCGCAAGCCGTTCACCAGGGCACAGGCGGAATCGATCCGCACGCCGACGCTGTTCATTGGCGGCGGCAACAC
>DATEJC010000122.1:0-7849 GCA_035278345.1 Bradyrhizobium sp.
CGTGCGCGGCGCCCCCTCCCGCTCGATCACTGTGAAGGCAACCGCGCAGGCCGCGCAGTTCAAGCAGGGCAAGACGATCGCCGGGCGCGGCATATTTCTCATCCCGCTCTCCGCGGTCGATCCGGAGACCGGCGAGATGAATCCCAACACGGCCTTTGCCCACGCCTGCCTCGTGGCGGATGTCGAGGTGGACGACGAGACCGGCGAAGTGACTGTGCTCGGCATGACGAGCGCCTATGAGCTTGGCCGCGCGCTGAACCCGCGAATGGTGGAGCAGCAACTGGTCGGCGGGGCCTGGATGGGCCAAAGCCATGTGCTGTTCGAAACGCCGGAGCCTTATTATCCCAATCCCGATCACGGTCCGCGCGATTTCAACGAGTACCTGATGCCGGGACCGGGCGATATCGCCCCCTATTCGGCGAGCGTGCTGGAGCGCCCGGCGCCGGATGGCCCGTTCGGCGGCAAGGGGCCCGGCGAAATGTGCGCCAACCCGGTGTTGCCGGCGGTGGCCAATGCCGTGTTCAACGCGGTCGGCGTGCGCGTGGATGAGCTCCCGATCACGCCGGAAAAGGTGCTGCGCGGCATCCGTGCCAATGGCGGCGCGCGCCCGCAGGCAAGGCGGGGCGGTTGATCATGGCGCTGCGCAGCACCATCGCCGGCATTTCGAGCCCCGAGGCGCTCGCGGAAGCACTCAGGTCGGCGCTGTATCTCGCCGACGACGGCATCGCGACGGGGGGGTATCTCGCGCTTGCGCTCGGCAAACCATTGCTGCTGGAGGGCGCGCCGGGCGTCGGCAAGACGGAGGCCGCGAAAGCGATCGCCGGCATCCTCGGGCGGCAGTTGATCCGGCTGCAATGTTTTGAAGGGATCGACGCCGCCGCTGCGTTGTACGAATGGAATTATCCCCGCCAGATGCTGGCGATCCGGCAGACACAGGAAGGAACGAGTACAGATATCTACCGCGATGAATTCCTGATCGAACGCCCGATGCTCACGGCGCTGCGCCGGCCGGATTCGACCGTGCTACTGATCGACGAAATCGATCGTTCCGATCACGAGTTCGAAGCATTCCTGCTCGAATTTCTCTCCGACTTCTCGATTTCGATTCCCGAGCGCGGCACGCTCCGCGCGGCGGAACGCCCCGTGGTGATCCTCACCTCGAACCGCACCCGCGATCTGCATGAAGCGCTGCGCCGGCGATGCGTCTATCACTACATCGCCTACCCCGATCCGGCGCGCGAGGCCGAGATCATCATGCTGCGCTCATCCGCTGTCGCAGAAAGCACCGCGCGCGCCGTGGTGGCGGCTGTCGGCATCCTGCGCAACGAACCGCTCTCGAAACCTCCCGGCGTTGCCGAGGCGGTGGACTGGGCCGAGGCCGCGACAGCGCTCGCTCGCACCGGCGCATCCTGGCCGGAGGCGTTCCGCCGGTCGCTCGGCGCGGCAATCAAGGATGAGGAAGACCTCGCCCACCTGCGTCCGCGCCTCGCGCAATTCATACCGGGGATGGCGGCATGAGCGTGAAGGTGCCCGGCGCGGTGCGCCCGCTGATCGGCTTTCCGGTCTTGCTGCGCGAACACGGATTTGCGGTCGCGCCCGAACAGACGGTGAGCTTCCTTCAGGCAGTGGAGCTACTCGGCCCGCGCACCATCGAACATGTGCGCAAGGCCGCGGTCGCCACGCTTGCGCCTCATCCCGAGCAGCGGCAGCGCTTCGACGCGCTGTTTGACCTGCATTTCCTTGGAGCTGTCGGCGAGCCTGGTGAGGACGAGTGGCAAGCCGACGATGACATGCAAGTGCAAGACGACATCGGCACCGAAGAGGTCTTGATCGCCGACGAAGTCAACGAAACGGGCCAAGCTGCGACGGGAGCCGAAGCCCTCGCTATACGCGCCCTGCGCGCGCCTGACGATGCGCAAACGCTCCGGCGTTTTGCCGACGCCCTGCCCGATGCCCTGCCCCGCCGGCGCGGTTATCGCCACAAGGCGGCGCGCCGCGGCAAGGGCGTCGATCTCGCACGCAGCCTGCGGGCGGCGATGCGGAACGAAGGCGAGGTGATGAGCCTGAAGCGGCAGCGGCGCGCAACGCGCCCTCGCCCGATTCTCCTACTGATCGACGTATCCGGCTCGATGAAGCAGCGCAGCGATGCACATCTGGCGCTGGCGCATGAAATCGTTCACGCGATGCCGCGCGTGGAGGTCTTCACCTTCGGCACCCGCTTGACGCGCCTCACCCGCGCGCTGCGGCGCAAGAACCGCGAGCACGCCCTCGCAGAGGCTTCCGGCCTCGTTGCCGATTGGGACGGCGGCACCCGGATCGGCGACGCCCTTGAAGCGTTCCTCGCCGTGCCGCGCTTTGCCGGCTATGCGAGGGGAGCCAATGTGATCGTGCTGTCGGACGGGCTTGAGCGTGGCGACCCGACGGCGATGATCCGTGCCGTGCATCGCCTTGCCGCGCGCGCCCTCAGGATCGACTGGTTCACGCCACTCGCCGTCGATCCCCAGTATCGCCCTGAGACCGAAGCGTTGAGTGCCATCCGGCCACTGCTCGCCTCGCTGGGCGATGCCAGCTCCACATCGCGGCTCTGCCGGTCGATCCTTGCCATCGGGAAGACACAAGCAGCATGACGGGAATAGTCGACGCGCATTTCCACATCTGGCAGCAGGCCGATCTGCCGTGGCTGCTCGGACCGATGCAGCCGCGGATCTTCGGACCCTATGAGCCGATCCGGCGCGACTACCCGGTCGAGGAATACCTTGCCGATTGCAGGCCCGAAGGCATCACCGAAGCCGTCTACGTGCAGGCGAACTGGGCGCCGGCACGGGCGCTCGACGAGGTGCGGTTCGTGGCGGAGTCCGCTCGCCGCGCGGCCTTCCCGATCGCAACCGTCGCTTATGCCGACATGCTCGCTGAAGATATCCGGCCGCAGCTCGATGCGTTGGCCGCCGAACCATCCGTTCGCGGCGTTCGGATGCAGCTCCACTGGCATGAAAACCCGCTCTACCGCTTCGCGCAGGCGCCCGATCTGGCGCGCGATCCGATCCTGCAGCGCAACGTCGCGCGGCTTGCGGACTATGGCTGGAGTTTCGATCTCCAGGTCTTCGCCGGCCAGATGGCGGGAGCGGCGGAGCTCGCCATGGCCTGTCCGGGCATAACCTTCGTCCTTCAGCATTCGGGCATGCTGGAAGACCTGACGGCCGAAGGCATCGCATCATGGCGCGCCGGCATGAAACGCCTCGCCGCCTGCCCCAATGTCGTCAGCAAATTATCGGGCCTCGGCACGTTCCTCCGGCGCAACGATCCGGCACATGTCGCCTTCATCGCGCAAGAGACGCTGGCGCTGTTCGGGGCGGAGCGCTGCCTGTTTGGCTCGAACTTCCCGATCGAAAAGCTCTGGACGAACTATGCCGCGCTCATCGCGGCACTTCGCGCCGGCGTTCCGGCAACCGATCACGATCATGTCTTCAACAAAACTGCGCGCCGGGTCTACAGGCTCGGCCAATAAAAGGAATGGGAGGGCCACATGGCTTTGGAAATCAAGATCCTCGATTACGGCGATATCGAGCTTGAATCGAGCTTCCTCGTACTGGGGCGTGATTGTGGCCGCACACGCCGTGTGCCGACCTACGGCTTTCTGATCCTGGGCGGACCCTGGCCGATGGTGGTGGATACCGGTTATCGCCACAACCAGATCATGGAGAGCCTCGGCATGCGCGGCCTCCAGTTCCACGAGAACATGATCGAGAACCAGCTTGCCAAGCACGGCGTGCGAATGGGTGATGTGCGTTACGTGCTGCACACTCACCTGCACATCGATCACGCCGGCAAGGATGAACTCTTCCCGATGAACACGACCGTGATCATCAACCGCCGCGAGCTCGAATATTCGGTGTCGGGACTGATGCATCCGCAATACCCCGCGCCTGATATCAAGCACCTGATCGACCGTCTCCACACCAAGGACGCGCTGCGCCTGGAAGATCTCGAGCTCACCGGCGTGATCGAGCTATTCCCCGGCTGTTATCTGGAGGCGGCCGGCGCGCACACGGAGGGATCGATGAACGTGCATGTCGACACGGTCGAGGGCCGAGCCACGATCTGCGGCGACGTGATCTACGATTTCAACGACCAGATCGTGAACCCCTTCCATGAAATTCACGCCAACGAGCCGCGCACGACCGGCAATCACGGCGTCTCCAAGCGCGAGGAAAAGGCCGCGATCAAGAAGTTGCTGGCCAGCTCTAAATTCCTGCTGCCGATCCACGACAAGCCGGCGAAGATTGGGAGCGGACAGGTGATCGGGCGAATGGACATGGCCGTTCCCGGCCCTGTGGTGCAAAGCCTGCCAGCGCGCAACTGGTTCCCGATGTAAGGAATCAGATCGGGCGGCACACGGCCGCCCTGTCGCTTGTCGAGGGATTCGCCATGACAACGCATGTCGCCGTCCGGCCCGGCTTTGCCGATCTCATCGATCTCTGGGCACCCGTGCGCCAGATCGGCACCGGTTTCCAGTTCACAGAAGGGCCGATCTGGCACCCGCGCGAAGGTTTTCTGCTCTTTTCCGACATGCCCGGTGATGTGCGCCGCCGCCATGACTCAGCCGGCATCCGCGAGGTGATGAAGCCGGCGAACAAGTGCAACGGCATGACCTATGATGCCGAACTCAACCTGATCGTCTGCGAACATGCGACATCGACTCTCGTGAGAGAGAGACCGGACGGGCGACGCGAGGTCCTCGCCTCGCATTTCGAGGGGATGGAGCTGAACAGCCCCAACGATGTTTGCGTGAAGTCGGACGGCTCCATCTATTTCTCCGATCCCTGGTACGGCCGCATGCCCGTTTACGGGGTGGAGCGGCCGCGCCAGCTCGGCTTCCAGGGCGTCTATCGCCTGCCGCCGGGCGGCGGCAAGCCGCAGCTGCTGGTCGACCGCTACCTGTTCGAACAGCCGAACGGGCTCTGCTTCTCTCCGGACGAAAAGCAGCTCTACATCAATGATACGGTGCAGCAGTTGATCCGGATGTTCGAGGTCCAGTCGGATGGCACGCTGTCCAGAGGGAGGGTTTTCGCCTCCGGCATCTATTCGCCGAGCGAGCCCGGCGTGCCTGATGGCATGAAATGCGATGCGCAAGGCAATGTCTGGGTTTGCGGTCCCGGCGGCGTCTGGGTTTATGCGCCTGATGGCGCACTGATCGGCAAGCTGCGCGTACCCGAGCTCGTCGGGAACCTGACCTGGGGCGGCCCGGCTTTGCGCACGCTGTTCCTGACCGCGACCCATTCCGTCTATGCGGTGGAGACGAAAGTCGGCCCGCGCGTCGAGCCCTACATGCAGATGCGGCAGGCGGCCGGACGAAGCGATTCCAAGCCTCAGGCGGGCGCTAGCGTCGCCCGCAACGGCGCGCTAAAGGCGGCTCCCGGCTATACGCTCGATCCGTCCCGCTGCGCGCTCATCATCCAGGACATGCAGAATGATGTGGTGATGGAAGGCGGTGCCTTCGCCGCCTCCGGGTCGCCGATCCATTGCCGGGAGCAGAACGCGATTGCCAACGCCGCCCGGCTGGCTGCGGCTGCGCGCGCCCGTGGCATTCCCGTCATCCACGTCTGGTTCGTGGTCGAAGCCGGCGCCCCCGGCGTGACGATGAACGCCCCGCTCTTCGAGGGCCTTGCGGATGCAAAGGCCATGGTGCGCGGAAGCTGGGGCGCCGCTGCCGTGCCCAGCCTTGAAGCACAATCGGGAGACCATATCGTCGAGAAGCAACGCATGAGCGCCTGGGAGGGAACGCGGCTCGAGACCGTGCTGAAAGCGCTGCGGCGCGACATTGTCATCGTCACCGGGGCATGGACGAACATGTCGATCGAACACACCTCCCGCACCGGAGCAGACAAGGGGTATTACATGGTGGTGCCGGAGGATTGCTGCTCGACGATGAATGCCGAATGGCATACTGCTTCCGTGAACTACGCTCTCCAGAACGTGGCGGTGGTGACGGATACCGACGCGTTGGTTGCATCCTGGTCCTGACTTCCAGATGTTCTGCGTCAAACAGAACCGTTCAGGTTCGAGCTGCGGGGCGGTCGCACGTAGTGATTTCCGATCCCCGCCAACTACTCGTCTGCTAGGCTCGTTTGCGAACATGCGCGCCCTAGACAGCCAAGTTAGGCAGGTTCGCTAAGAGTACGTCGAATATCACTCCTTCCTCCGCACTTTGGCGAGTAGAGGCACATCCCTCCTCACAATGCTGATCTTGTTAGGTTTTCCTGCTGCACACGGGAAACCTAAACAAGGCCGTAGACTGAACCGTAGTTTTCTCCATCAAATTCCTAAAAGACAAGCAAATTCAATTTAGTTGACAGGACACCCCTTCCGCCAGTGAGGTTTTTCAGAAGGTTCCATTCCTTCCCAGAGCATCTGATTTTGCAGCATCACGCCGCAACGCGGGCCGTGGAGAAGCGCAAGCGAGAAAACGCGACATTTCCGCGCATCGCCGTGATAGGCGCGGCTGCTATCCTCCTGTGGTTGTGTAACCTGCAAGGAGGCGTCCGATGCCCCTCGACAACTTTCACTTTGGTCCCGTCAATGCCGCTTCCCACGTTCCCTCTCTGTCGGACATTTTGGGGGATCACGCGCGACCCGGCGATCCCTACCTGCCACCCAATCCCATTTTTGGATTCTCTCCGGCCTCCGTGGTGCACGCCGCACTTCATTTCACGCCGGTGTTTACAGACAGCGCGCAGCACGACTTGCTGATCTGATAGGGCGACTTTCCGTTCGCCATACCCCGTCGTGCTCCCGCACGGCGGGGCATGTGCCCGATCGTCCGCCCGCGCGCCGTGGTTCGCTATTCGGAGTTGGCGGCTGCCAAACACCGGCCTATGGCGCGCCTTCCGGCTGGCTTAAACGAAATGGAAATCGGACTGATGCGTCGTGAGCTGTGCCAGCGTCACATCATGCAGCGTGATTGAATTGCCGGTGTTCACGGTGATGGTGGTGTTGCCGTGGCCGTCGTCGTGGGTCGCAGCGAGCACAGCGGCTACATTTGCGAAAGTCGCATGATTGAACGTGATGCTATCGGTGCCCGGCGTGAAGTCGGCAATCGTGTCGTGGCCGATGACCGTGCCAAAGCTGAAATTGTCTGCGCCCGTCCCGCCGGTCAGGTAGTCGTTGCCCGAGGTGCTGTTGAGCGTGTCGGGGCCCGCGGTGCCGGTGATGATATTCGAATTTGTAACAGTGGTCGTATGGATGGCGCTGTCCTGGGTGCCATCGTTGACGACAACGGTGATGGTGCGGTCCGTCGTATCCTGGTGCCCCGTCTTGTCGTTTTGATACAGGACGCCCGCCAGGATGGCCTGGTAGTCGGCCACGCTGGCCGGGCCGGTGATCGTAAGGACGATCGGGTTGGGCGCCGAGACGTTCACGATCAGCCCGTCATGGGCAGCGATTGCGGCCGCTGCATCCGTGAGGAACAACGTTTCCTTGATATTTACGCCACCGCTGCCGGAGCTGTTATCCAGCGGATTGGTCAAGGTGATCGTCATCGATTGCAGGTTCGTCGAGTCGGCGTCAGTGATTGTCGCGTGCTCAGCGATCAGGATTGTCGAGCGGCTATCCGTGTCATGGTGGACGACGTTATCGAAGCCACTGGTGCCGTTGTTCAAGTCCACGATCGGCACCGTGACGGGCGCGTTGATCGTGATGCCGGCGGTGTCAGTGGCGATGGAGAACGCGGTCGAACCTCCTGTTCCCGCAATAGAGGTAACCGTGCCGTTTGATCCGCTTGTCTGATCCCAAGCGTGGAAGGTGACGGCGTCCGCGATTGTGCCGCTGTAGCCTGGGCTCGGCTGGAAATAGA